>CAMFRJ010000132.1 GCA_945981915.1 uncultured Erysipelotrichaceae bacterium | reverse complement strand
CCTAATAAGTAATCTTTGAATCCTTCGAAGTTAGGTGTCTTAGAATCTAATTGTAATGGATTCTTTCCAGCTTCTTCTAATCTTGGATCATATCTTAATAAGTTAAAGTATCCACAATCAATTGCTTTCTTTTGTTCAACTTGATGATTTGCTAAACCACCTTTAATACCATGTGCTTGACATGGAGCGTAAGCAATAATTAATGATGGTCCATCATAGCTTTCAGCTTCTTTGAATGCTTTGATTGTTTGCATTGGATTTGCTCCCATAGCAACTTGTGCTACATAAACATGTCCATATGCCATAGCAATTTGTGCTAAATCTTTCTTAGCTCCTGTTTTACCACCAGCTGTAAATTTAGCAATAGAACCTGCTTGTGAAGATTTAGAAGATTGTCCTCCAGTATTAGAATATACTTCAGTATCTAATACTAAAATATTAACATTTTCGTTATTAGCTAGAACATGGTCTACACCACCATAACCGATGTCATAAGCCCATCCGTCTCCACCAACGATCCATTGAGATTTAGATACTAAATTACCTTTATTATCCAATACTTCTTTAATATTTTCGTTAGTTGAAGCTTCTACTAATTCTAATAATTTTGGTGCAATAGCCTTTTCTTCACTTCTATTACCTTTAACAGATAAGTATTTTTCAATTGTTTCTTTTAATTCAGGTTCGCAAGCATCTTTGTTTTCTTCCATCACTTGAATTAAATGTGCTTCATTATAGTTTTGAGCTAACTTCATACCATAACCAAATTCAGCATTATCTTCAAATAATGAGTTACACCATGCAGGACCTTGTCCATTCTTATCAACTGTAAATGGTGTAGATGGAGTAGAACCAGAATAGATTGAAGAACATCCAGTAGCATTAGCAATCATCATATCTGCTCCGAATAATTGAGTTGCTAATCTATAATAAGGTGTTTCACCACAACCTGGACATGCTCCAGATACTTCAAAGTATGGTTTCATGAAACCAACACCCTTAACAGCATTTGTAGGGTATTTATCATCACGATATTCTACTTCGCTATAAATATAGTCAGCTAAAGGTGCATGTGGTAATTCTTCATGAACACCAACCATCTTTAATGCTTCACCTTTTTTATTTCCTAAACATTGTTGTACACATAATCCACAACCAACACAGTTATCTGGAGATACTTGAATTCTATATGATAGTCCTTCAACACCTTTTCCAATAGGTTTTAAGACATCATTTGAAATATCTTCAGGTGCGTTTTTAATTTCTTCATCTGTCATTAAGAATGCACGAATAGTAGCATGTGGACATACCATGACGCAGTTATTACATTGAATACAATCGTTTTTATTCCATTGTGGAACCATTGTTGCAATACCACGTTTTTCTTTGATAGCCATACCTGATTTCATTGAACCATCAAGTTTATCTAAGAATGCTGATACAGGTAAATCATATCCATCTAATGCATTAATAACAGATACGAAATTATCAAAATGATCATCACCTGTTAATTTCTTAGTTTCTTGAACAGTTAAATCAGCCCATGCAGGATCAACAGCAACTTCAACAATAGCATCTTTACCAGCATCAATTGCTTTATAGTTCAATTGAACGATTGCATCACCTTTTTTACTATATGATTTCTTAGCCATTTCTTTCATATATTCAACAGCTTTTTCAATAGGTAAAATTTGTGGATTCAAAGCAAAGAATGCAGATTGTAAAATAGTATTTGTACGACGACCCATACCGATTTCCATAGCAATCTTGTTTGCATTAATAATATAGAATTTAGCATTTTTTTGTGCTAATTGTTTTTTCACTCTATTTGGTAAATAATTAGCAATTTCATCTTTAGAGAATTCTGTATTTAATAAGAATGTTCCATTTTTCTTTAAATTCTTTAACATATCATATTTTAATACATAGTTATCTAATGAACATGAAATAAAGTCTGCGTTATTAACATAGTATGTAGCACGAATTGGTGAGCGACCAAATCTTAAGTTAGAACGAGTTGTTCCACCTGCTTTCTTACTATCATAAGCAAAATATGCTTGAGAATATAAATCAGTATGATCACCAATAATTTTAATTGATGATTTATTAGCAGATACAGTACCATCTGAACCCAAACCATAGAATAAGCATTCTGTGTAATCACCAGTTACATGGAATTCTTCAGTTGGTAATGATAAATGAGTCACATCATCAACAATACCAATTGTGAAACTATTGAATGGATTATCGCTATTCAAATGATCATAAACTGCTTTAATTTGAGCAGGTGTTGTATCTTTTGAACCCATACCATAACGTCCACCAATTAAAATATCTGCATCTTTAACTACTGAACATACATCTAAATATAAAGGTTCTCCAGCAGATCCTGGTTCTTTTGTACGATCTAATACAGCAATCTTCTTAGCAGTTGCAGGAATAACATCCAACAAATATTTTGCAGAGAATGGACGATATAAATGAACTTTCACTAAACCAACTTTTTCACCTGATTTAGCCATTTCATCAATTGTATCTTTGATTGTTTCTGTTACTGAACCCATAGCAATGATAATTCTATCCGCTTCTGGATCACCATAATAAGTAAATGGTGCATATTCTCTACCTGTAATTTCAGAAATCTTCTTCATGTAATCTGCAGCGATATCAACTACTGCATCAATATGTTGATTTTGTGCTTCTCTACCTTGGAAATAGATATCATCATTTTCAGCACCACCACGTTCAACTGGATTTGTATGTGGGTTTAATGCATTTGCTTTAAATTGAGCTAAAGCTTCTTTATCTAATAATTTTTCTAAATCTGCATAATCCATAACTTCCACTTTTTGAATTTCGTGAGAAGTTCTAAATCCATCGAAGAAATGCATAACAGGAACTGATCCTTTAATTGCAGTTAAGTGTGCAACTCCTCCTAAATCCATAACTTCTTGAACTGAATGTGAACAAATCATTGGAATACCTGTTTGACGACAAGCATAAACATCTTGGTGATCACCAAAGATATTTAATGAACGTGTTGCTAATGCACGTGCAGCAACATGAAATACACCAGGTAAATTTTCTCCTACAATTTTATAAAGATTTGGAATCATTAACAATAACCCTTGTGAAGCAGTAAAAGTTGTTGCTAAAGCTCCCCCTTGTAATGCTCCATGGACAGCACCAGCAGCACCAGCTTCTGATTGCATTTCAATCACATTAACAGGAGATCCAAAGATATTCTTCATCCCTTTTGCAGCCCATGCTTCAGCATGTTCAGCCATTGGTGATGAAGGTGTAATTGGATAGATACTTGCTACTTCAGAAAACGCATAGGCAACATGCGCAGCAGCTTGATTTCCATCCATTGACATATATTTTTTTGCCATTTTAAAAAACCCTCCTTTTGCTCTTATAATTATACTACTTTCAAATTCATTTGACTATACCTTTGCATATTTAATTTCAAACAAAAAAAGCACTGTTTTGAGTGCTTACTTTATAACATACCTATTTTTTTTATCATTAAATCACGATTTTGACTATATTCAATAGCTGTCTTTTTAGAAATAACTCCTTCCTTATACAACTGAATGATTGCATTATCCATAGAGATCATCTGACTTTGTCCTGAAGAAGCAATAACACCATCAATTTGATGCGTTTTATTTTCTCTAATAAGATTTCTTATAGCAGTATTAACAATCATAATTTCAAACACCGGAACAACTTGATCATCAACGGTAGGTAATAGTTGTTGTGAAACAACAGCATTTAATACCATTGCCAATTCAACCGCAACCTGTTCTTGCTGATTAGCTGGAAAGCTATCAATAATACGATCAATTGTTTTACTTGCCCCAATGGTATGTAAGGTTGATAAAACCAAGTGACCAGTTTCTGCAGCAGTCATTGCAACCTCAATAGTTTCCAAATCTCTCATTTCTCCTAATAAAATAATATCTGGACTTTGACGCAACGAAGCTCTTAAAGCAGTGACATAACTTTTTGTATCAATATTAATTTCACGTTGTGAAATAATGCTTTGATCATGTCTGTGTAAATATTCAATAGGATCTTCTAATGTAATGATATGTTTTGATGATCTATGATTGATATAATCGATCATACAGGCTAATGTCGTCGATTTACCACTACCTGCAGGTCCAGTCACAAGAACCAACCCTTTATTTTCATTAGCCAATTCTAATATAGAATCACTTATTCCTAATTGTTTAGGATCAGGCAGATGAAAAGTAATTGTACGAATAACAGCAGCTAATGTACCTCTTTGTTTATATGTATTGATACGAAAACGTGATAACCCTGCAATAGCAAATGAAAAATCATCATCACCTGTTTCCATCAGATAAGAGATATCCCTTTTAGCCATTGCATAGATTTCTTTGATGATAGAAAGCGTATCATCAGGCATCAACTTATTTTCTGTGATTTTTTCTTTTTTATGTCCCACTTTACAAACAACTGCCAACCCGGCAACTATAAAAATATCTGAACCACCTAATTCTATTGTTTTTTCTAAAATTTCCAATGCATTCATATCTTTTACCTCTATTGTAAAACCTGTATTTTATTATCAGGTTCCCATTGATCTATGTTTTGACATTTCCATGTAATCACATCATATAACGTCTCATCATGATGAAGTTGGAGCTCTACATGTAATACCTGTTGCTTAGAAATATTCACATCATAGATAATCACATCCTCATCCAAATGATATCCATATTGTGTTTCTTTTTCCTTAATAAATTGCAAATAATTATCTTGATCAGTTGATGCTTTTAATTGACAAAGCATGTGATCAATTTGCTGCAATTTCTGATAAGCTTCACTACTTCTGTCTCTTATACACATCTGACGCTGCCGACGATATGCAGTGTGTA
>CAMFRJ010000131.1 GCA_945981915.1 uncultured Erysipelotrichaceae bacterium | reverse complement strand
GAGCTAATGCATCTTTAATAATATATTCTTGTTCCTGTTCATGTAAAACCATAGAAAAAGTAGGTTCAAGAACATCTCCAGAATAGTCGAGAGTTAAAAAAACACTAATTTCTCTAAATTGTGAATCAAGAATATAATAATGAAATTTTGTTTCAAATTTTTTTGTCTGGACAGAACTATGACAACGATATTTCCCTACATATGTACTTTTATGATTGCTCAAATAATCCTCTATACATTTTCTTGTCATATTTCCACCTCCTATAGATTTATTTTATCATTTTTATATGTCTAATAAAATAAAAAAAGGAACTTATTCTAAAATTCCTTTTCCTTCATCTCTATTGATTCAATAACATTTAACTGATTTTCTCTAGCAAATTCACGTAATTTCAAGATAATCATTTCATTGAAATCTTGAGGCTGATGAACGTCAAAACCAATGATGATCTCATTTCCTATTTCACTTGCAATTTGAAAGAAAAATTGATTCGTATAAGGATAAACAAACTCTCCTGACATTTTTTTGAAGCCTCTTCTCATCCCACCTGCATTGATTTCTAAAGGTAAATGGTATTTTTTAGCTTCTAAACAAATATCATAAGATACCTTCTGGCATAGTTCATCAAATTCTTCTACTCCCATCAAAAATAGATCAGGATGAGCAATATATGAAAATAAACCTGTATGAATAGCAGCAATCATATCATGGTGATAATCAATGATCATCTTTTTTGAAAGATGTTTCTTTCCATAATAATAATCAGAAATTGGATATTTATCAAAATGATGTCCTAATATTAAATAATCCACTTCTCCTGATTTTAAAAGTTCTCGATAATAGGGAAGATATGGTTCAAAATACTCACATTCATAGCCTTGATAAATTGTTATCTGTGATTCGTATTTATGTTTGAGTTCTTTGACTGTTTTTTCATGTTCTATATGCATCTGATAAGGCATACGCATATGAGGACCATTTAAAATCATCGCTCTTACAAAAGAACAAAATCCATGTAAACTTTTCAAAGAATGTACAAATGATTTCATAAGAAATCTTCTGTAATTTGGCAAAGGAACATGTTCAGAAAATCCTAGCTCTGTTATTCCTAGCTTTAAAGCACTTTGAATCATGTCCTCTTCACTACCTTTTCCATGACCGCAACGATAAGTATGGGTATGGTAATTATTCATAATACACCTCATAAAGATATAAGCCCTGTGGTTTAGCCTTATAAAGACATTTCTTTTCACCACAGCTATCTAATAACTCTTTTAATTTTTCTTTAGAAACACGCCCTGCCCCAACTTGAATAAGTCCACCGACAATATGACGCACCATATATCTTCGAAAACCATTTCCGATGAGTTGAAACGTAATGATTCCATCTTCTTCTATAATATTGATCTGATAGATCGTTCTAATGGTATTGCCATATTGATCATAAGAACAATAAGAAGCAAAATCATGTTCTCCCACAAAGATTTGTGCTGCTTCTTTCATCAATTGTAAATCTAATGGTCGGTTATATTGATAAATATAATTCGTATCAAAAGGATTATATTCTTTTGTACTTAATTTATAATGATACTCCTTCTTTTGTGCACTATAACGACTATGAAAATCATCATCTACCAGACAACTATCAATAATATAAATATCATTTGGTAAAAAATGATTAATGGCACGTTTCCATTGTTTTTCAGGCATATCTCGTTGTGTATCAAAATGAAAAACTTGATGTCGACCATGTACTTTGGCATCTGTTCGACCACTGGCATGAATCACAATTTCTTCATCTTTGCAGATATTATGAATGGCCTTTTGAATTTCACCTTGCACAGTTCTTAATTTTTTTTGTACTTGAAATCCGTAGAAACGTGTTCCATCATAACTCACGACACATTTTATACGATTCATAAGACAAAACTCATTATAATCACTCCACAAGAAACAATCATTGAAACCAATAAAGAAAAAGTATCAATGATATTCCAAGATAAAGTCTTATATCTTGTTCTTGTTGCCTCAGGATTATAATTCCTACTTTCCATGGCATTTGCGAGATCTTCCGCACGTTGAAATGCTGAAATAAATAAAGGGATGATCAAAGAAACAATAGATCTTATCTTTTCCATAAAAGACCCTTCATTAAAATCAGCTCCTCTACTCGCTTGCGCTTTCATTATTCTTTTCGCTTCATCTAATAAGTCAGGAATAAACCTTAAAGCGATAGAGATCATCATAGCTAATTCGTGAACTGGAAAATGAAAAGCTTTCAATGGCCCTAATAGATTTTCAATTGCTAATGTCAAATCCAATGGTTTTGTCGTTGATGTCATAATGGTTGTTAATGTAATAATTAAGACTAATCTGATAAAGATATATGCCGTTTGTAACAAAGCTCCTGAATAAATTGGAATACTCCCAATTGTAAAAAGAACTTCTCCAGTATGCATCAATAATACATTAAAAAACATCAAAAACAGCATCATAAATAACATTGGTTTGATAGCTTTTAGGATATGTGATAATTTAATTTGTGACAAAAGAGCACATACCAAAACAAAACATCCTAAGATTCCATATCCTAAAAATCCTGCATCAAAAAAAACAGATATAAGGAAAACTAAAAGAACGATGATCTTTAAACGTGGGTCAAGGCGATGAATCAAAGAATTACCTGGAATATATTTCCCAAAAGTCATATTATCCATGAATTTCACCACCTATCGCTTCAACTAAATCATCTATATTATTGATTGAAGAATCAATATGAAAACCTTTTTTATTTAAATCCAAAATCATATGAGTAATCAATGGTAGGTCTATTCCTAATTGATTGAGATATGCACTATCTTGGAATATATCTTTAACTGTCCCTTTTCTTTCTACATGTCCGTTATTCATCACAATAGCATGATCACAATATGTTAATACATGGTTCATATCATGTGTAACAATGATCACTGTTTTTCCCGATTCATTAATTATTTTGAAAAGATTCATCATTTCTTTTGTTCCTTGAGGATCTAAACCTGCTGTTGGTTCATCTAAAACAAGAATATCTGGATTCATCGCTAAAATACCTGCAATCGCAACACGCCTTTTTTGTCCACCAGATAAATCAAATGGTGACTTTTCCAAATAACTTTGATCTAAACCAACCATTTCAATGACTTTTTTTGCAATAGTTTTTGCTTCTTCTTCCTCTACACCAAAGTTCATTGGACCAAACATAATATCTTTTTCTATTGTTTCTTCAAATAATTGATATTCTGGAAATTGAAAAACAAGGCCTGATTTTTTTCTTAAGCTTTTTAAAGATTCCGGTTTTTGTAAAGCAGATATCGTATATTCATCAATTTGAATTTCACCTTCTGTAGGTAATAATAAGGCATTGATATGTTGAATGAAAGTTGATTTACCACTTCCAGTTTGACCAATAATCGCTGTAAAGCTTCCTTCTTCTATTTCTAGATCAACATCTTTTAATGCTTGAAATTCAAAAGGCGTACCTTGACCGTATATATAACCTAATTTTTTGCATTTAATTGACATAATTGATTCTCCAATTCTTTCATATCTAATGTTTTATGAATATGAAATCCTTTTTCTTCTAACTTTTGTGATACTTTCAATGAGAAAGGAATATCCAACTTTAACTGTTCTAAGACATCAACCTGTGACAAAATCTCTTGAGGTGTTCCAATAGAAATAATTTGTCCTTCATTCAATAAAATAATTTTATCGGCATTCTTAGCTTCTTCAATATCATGTGTAATAGACAAGATTGTCATTTCACGTTCTTTTTTTAAATCTCTAACTAATTCGTTTATTTCATGACGACCACGAGGATCCAACATACTTGTTGCCTCATCTAAGATGATAATAGATGGAGACATCGCTAAAATACCTGCAATAGCCACTCTTTGTTTTTGACCGCCAGATAATTTTGTAGGTTCGTGATCTAAAAATTGATCCATTCTCACTTGACTAGCATAAGTGTTGATCAAATCATCCATTTCTTCTCTTGGTATACATATATTTTCTAGACCAAAAGCAATATCATCTCTGACAGTAGCTCCAATAAATTGATTGTCTGGATTTTGGAAAACAATACCAACCTGTTCTCTTACTTTATATAAATTTTCTAAGTTCAATTCATATCCATGGATACGAATTGAACCTGATTTTTTTTCCAATAAACCAATCAATAATTTCGCAATCGTGCTTTTTCCACTTCCATTATGACCAAGAATAGTCACATATTCTCCCTTATATATATCAAAAGAAATATGGTTGATGGTTTGAGAGCCTTCAACGTATTCAAAACATAAATCTTTCACTTCTATCATTTTATCCATATTTCTTCATCCTTTCTATTATGTAATACCAATTCTATTATTTTATAATAATCTTGTCAAACAAAAAAAGGGATCTAAGATCCCTTCAAATTATTTAGTTAATGATAAAATAGCCATTGGTGCATTATCACCTTTACGGTTATAAGTTTTTAAGATAGTTGTATATCCACCATTGACATCTTTGAATTTAGGTGCAACGTCATCAAATAAGATTTGAACAGCAGTTTTACCTGTTTTTTCATCAACAACCTTATGCATATCAGCAGCAGCCTGTCTTCTTGCATGTAAATCTCCACGTTTACCTAAAGTAATTAATTCATCAACTACACTACGAACTTCTTTAGCTCTTGTTACAGTTGTTTCTACTTTTCCATATACAATAACTTCAGTAGCTAAACTACGTAACATAGATTTTCTAATATCTGAAGTGCGTCCTAATTTTCTATTTTTAGCCATGAGATTAACGCTCCTTTTCGTGTATTTTCAATAAAATTAATCAATAGGTTTAAATCCTAATCCTAATTCAACTAATTTTTCTTTTACTTCTTTTAATG
>CAMFRJ010000130.1 GCA_945981915.1 uncultured Erysipelotrichaceae bacterium | reverse complement strand
CTAAAGCTACCATATTCAACATTTTCTAAAGCCTTATCCATCATGGCCATTCTCGCATCAATATTGTCTATTAAATATAAGATTTCAGCTTCTTTTATTTGTGGTAAGACTGGCGATCCAAATTCATTTTTACCATGATGAGAAAGGATCATATGTTGTAATAAAGTGACTTCTTCACCTTCAATATGCAATTTATCAGCAGTTTCCTTAATCATCGCATTAGAAATTGAAATATGACCTAATAATTTACCTTCTATTGTATATTCAGGAACAACAGGTCCACTTAATTCTACTGTTTTTCCCAAATCATGCAAAGTAATTCCCGCATATAATAAATCTTTATTCAATGAAGGATATAATTGACAAAATGCTTCAGCAACTTTCAACATTCCATATGTGTGATAGGCTAATCCAGAAACATATTCATGATGATTTTTACTAGCTGCAGGATAGATTGTTAACTTTTCAATATTCTCTTCAAATAATGTTGTGACAAGTTGATATAATTTCATATTGTCTATTTTTTCAATATATTTTTTTATTTCTTTGATCAAAAAGTCGCTATCAAGAGGAGCTTGTTTCAAAAATTTAATTTTATCATTATCATCAGATGATGCAACATTTATTTTGATAATTTTAATTTGTCGATCTTCATTATATTTAATCACATCACCTTTGATTTGAACAACTTTTCCTTTAACTATCGTATTGACTTGTTCATCAGTAGCATTCCACAATTTTGCATCAACACTTCCTGTATCATCTTGCAATGTCAACGATAAATAAGTTGCTCTATTTGCTCCATTGGTTTTTCCTGTAACAACATGATTAATGAGTGCTTCAATATAAACACCATCATCGCCTGGTTTTAAACTTGAAATTTTATTCATTCTCATCCTCCTTAGCTGCTAAGATATTTTTAATATCTTCGTAATTATATCCCTTTCTTAATAAAGTATCAATTAATTTATTCTTTAATTCTTTTCCACCATATTTTTTTGAATATTTAACAATTGCTTTAGAAGTATCTTTTTCTAAAGCTATTTTTTCTTTTTCATCATCATATTCAAAATCATAATCATTCATCGCTCTTTCGATAGTATCAGTCGTAAATCCTTTGACATATAATTTTTCTCTAATTTTATTTTGAATACTTTTATAGGAAACAAAATTATTTTTCCTAAAATAAGTATCAATAAGAGCAGTTGCTGCAATGTATTCATCCTCATCCATATCTTCCAGACAACTATCAATGATTTCACTTTCAACACCATTATTTCTAAGATTATAAATAGCCTTATTGAGGCCAATACCTAATCTTGTACAACGTTTTAAATAATTAATAGTATATAACCTATCATTAATTAAATTCTTTTCACAGAGCAAATCTAGAGTTGCATCAAGTTGTGTATCATCAAAATCACCTTTATCCATTAATTTTTTCTTCATTTGATGATAGGTGTAATCTTTCACTGTCAAGTATTTCAATGCCTTATGATAAGCTCTTGAAATCTGTTCTAAATCTTTTAAAGCATCAAACTCTTCACGACTAAATTGTTTTCCAATTGTAATGTTATGGTCTTTTACAATATTATCTGTCAATTCTAATGAAACAGAACTTTCATTTTCATCGTAAGAGAAAACAACTTCATTTTTCATATTCTTTGTAGGAATAATAGATTTAACAACATATGAGTAATTCTTTATTAATAAAGCTTTATGATAAACTTCGATGACTTTGTTGGCAAAAGTCTCACCAGAAAAATTTTTGGCTTTTTCTAATGCGCATTTCTTCATTGAAGATAGATCCATAGACATCGCTTTTAATATCAAACCAGGCAATTCTTCTTTTTGTTTAAAGAAAAAACCATTTTTTCCATCTTCAATAACATCTGCCAATTGATCATCATATCTAGCAATCACAGGAATGTGAGAAGCCATCGCTTCAATATAAGTTAATCCCTGCGTTTCTGATAAAGAAGCAGAAATAAACATATCAGAAACATGATAATGTGCAGGAACAAATTCACCACTTTGAGGACCAGTAAAAATAATATAATCATTAATTTGATCAGATTGAACATATGTTTTTAACTCTTCTAATTGAGGTCCACCTCCAACAATAAGACATCTAATCTGATCATTTTCTTTAACAACTTCTTTTAAAGCATCAATAATAACTTCAATACTTTTTTCAGGGGCAATACGCCCTAAGAAAGTTAAAACAAATTTATCTTGAAGACCATATTTTTGCACCAATTCTTGACATAATTGTTCATTTTTATGTTGAACATCAAATCTGTCTAATTCCAAACCTGTAGGAATGATATTGATTTCTTTTTGTGTTAATCCATAATGCATCAATGCATCTTTTGTTTTCTTTGATGGAACAATAAGTTCTTCACACTTATTACCATAAAATTTACTAATTTTTGTAATAACTTTTTTAACAACAGAATCAACAGTTTCTGAATTTATAGGATTGACATAATGAGAATAATCTTCCCACATTGTATGATAAGTATAAACAACAGGAACATCTAAATTTTCACCAGCAATTCTACCAAAAATACCAATACCAAATTCAGTTTGAACATGTATAACCTCTGGCCTAAAACGCTTAATTTCTTTCATTCCTTTAAATGAATAAATATTACAAGCTCGATAACCATAAAGAGCCTGGATTTCTAATCCAGGAACTCTTAAAATGTTAGAATCATATTCATCTTCATAATCACTATCACTTGGTAATTCACTCGTCACAACAAGAACTTCATGTCCTAGTTTCATTAATTCATTTCTTAAAATATGAGTTGATGTCGCCACACCATTAATATCTGGTAAATATGTATCAGAAAATAAAGCAATTTTCATATATACCTCCTATTTTTTGAAATCTTTGAATTCAATCTCATCAATATCTTCAATCACAATATTTTGAATTTCATCTTGTGCATCTTGATTATTTTTATCTTCATATGATGTCTGTTTTTTAGTCATATGTAATTCTTTACTAAAAGACATCGCTAGTCCACCAACAATCAAACCTAAATAATAAGTAGAAAAACGCCAAACAAGAAGTGTTGCAGATGTTGCCCCTTTTAAGAAAACATTTAATAAAATATAAAACGTTCCTTCACTTCCTCCACTTGCGCCAGGTAATGGAACAAAATCTGAAATCATATAGACAAATGATGTAATTCCAATGAGATCAAAAAAGTTCTTCCAAGAAACACCAGCATCCATTGCCATTGAACAAAAGAATGGAATACTATAAAGCACAGTTAATTTAAGAAAATTCAGAAAAATAGATTTAACAAGTACAGGTCTATTTTTTTGTAGTAAAGCAAGTTCTATTCTAAATCCTTCTAATTTTCTCTCTGTGTTTGTTTTTGTTTCATAATAATTCTTGACAATATGTAATCTTGCAAGTACCTTGATGACTTTATTACAAAAGAAATCTTGCAAGCTTTTTGATTTAGCGCCTAAAAATAGCCCTGAAATAACTGTAAGATTGATCACAAAACCAAGTACTGCTAATGAAAAAAAGCCAGAATAGATTGATTTAAAATAAGTATATTTTAAAACCATAATGATCGTTGTATAGACAACGAGCACACTTTGATAAACAATAAAAACCATCAATAAAATACTTGAAGAAAAAGTGGCTTTTATACCCTGTTTATTAAAAGCATAGACCTGATAAAATTGACCACCAGTCGCCATAGGAGTGATACCATTAAAAAATACGCCTGCTAAAGAATTGACAATACCCTGTGTCAATTTATAGTCCTGTTTATAAACACGTGCAAAAACAGTTAAATTCATCGCATTAATAAGATAATGTAATACCATCAATAATAATACAATAATAAGCCAAAAAACATTACAGTTTTTTAAAGAATCAATTGTAGAACTTAATTGACTACCAATAGAAAAATATATTGACAGTCCTCCTACTAAAAGGATAATACCTACATTTAATAAGTACTTTTTTATACTTGTCTTATCCATAATTATGTCCTCTATAATTCTAATACTTTTTCATACACTTCTTTTAATTGCTTTCCAATTTCTTTTAATTCTCTTTCTTGGGCAACTTTATAGCCTTCATCTATGGTTGAAGGGAGTTCATGATTGATAATTTGATGAATAAGTTTTATAAATTCTTCATTTGTTTTTCCTTTGTAACAATGAACTTTGTCTACTAGCCATGGATCAAATACAGGAATATCACGTAATAATATTTGCGTACGACAAGCCAGGGCTTCTAATACAACAATGCCTTCTGTTTCTTCGCGAGAAGGAAAGAAAAAAAGATTAGCTCTTCCATATGCACCCTTAATAACATCACCGCTTACATATCCAGGCAAAATAACATTATCAGGTAGTTCTTTTAATAGTTTCTTTATTTTCGTTGTTGAATTAGATAACTTGACATCCCCAAACCAAAAAAACTTAATTTGCGGCATTTCCCTTGCAACCTCAACAAATGTATCAAAACCTTTACGTTCAAAAAGCCATCCTACAGAAATGACAAGCTGATCACTATCAGATATCTGATAAGTTTCACAAAATTTTTGAATTTGAAGATCAGTAGGATGAAAATCTTCAAGATTGACACCATTTGATATTGGATAAATAGGCTGTGTAATATTATATGATTCTAATAATGATTTAGAATAAGGGGTGGGTGTAATGATCATATCAGCTGAACTATATAAAAAAACTAACCATTTTTTATATAAACCTGCCACAGTATTGGAAAACATAAAAGAATTTTTAAAATCCTCTTCTGTACTGTGCGCATGATAAATTATTTTTTTATGATGTGTTCTTGCTTGTTTAATTAAAGTTAAACTATCAGGAGTTATCGTGTTAATATGAAGAATATCATAATCCAATGTCTCTTTATCTGTAACATACTCAATATTATTTAATGATAAAGCTTTTTTTTGATGAATGAATGCTCTTCCTATACC
>CAMFRJ010000129.1 GCA_945981915.1 uncultured Erysipelotrichaceae bacterium | reverse complement strand
GCCTTATTATTATATGTTAAATAATTTATAATTTCAATATATTTTTTCAATTTTTTTATTTTTTTCATATAAACTACTTTTTTAAAATGAATGGATTCTTTATTCAAGAATCCATTCATTATTAACCACGAGCATTTGAAGCAGCAATTTTAATCTTACTCCAATAATTAGATAATATCTTTCTTGTTTTGGCATTATATTTGAAGACTTCATCTTGATCATTTTGACGAATTGGTGTATAAGCACTAATTCCTTGATAATCTGTCTTTGATAAATCAATCATGACTTCTTTATTAGGAGATGTATAACCAACATAAGATGAGTTGTCATAGGCACCTTCATAGCTAGAAACATAATTAATAAATTCATGAGCTAACTCAACATTTGTTGCATTTTTAGGGATGACCAACGCATCAGACCAAATATTTGTTCCTGTTTTTGGCATATAAAATCCTATATCTTCATTTTCAGACATGATATATGCCGCATCTCCAGAATAAATCAAACCTAAAGCTTTTCTTCCTTGTGCCATATTATCAATAATTTCATCAGTGACAATTTCTGGCTGCATTGTTTGAACGCATTGTAAGAGCCAATTATTTGCTTCTAACAGTTCTTTTTCATCATCAGTATTCATAGAATAGCCTAATCCTTTTAAAGCCATCGCAAAAGAATCTCTTTCAGAATCATATAAATAGATATCTCCTTTATATTTTTGATTCAAGAAGATATTAAAGCCTTCTTTTTCTAAATCCTTTTCATCAACCTTTGTTTTATCATAAACAATACCCACTGTTCCCCAAAAATAAGGTATAGAATATTCATTATTAGGATCATAAGGCAATCCTTTCACTGAATCAGATATTTCATCAAGACAATCCAATTGATTTTCATCTAACGGCTGTAACATATCTTCCTGTAACAATCTTTCAATCATATAATCACTAGGAACAAGAATATCATAAGATTCACCATTAGCAATCTTAATATACATCTGTTCATTAGAATCAAAGAGATCCATGACAACTTTACATCCTGTTTTCTTTTCAAAATCAGAAATTAGATTTTCACCAGTATATTCTCCCCAGTTATAGATATGCAATGTTTGTCCATCATATTTTTTCGTTGATGAAACACTTTTACCTAAGAAAACAACACCGATAAAGACACAAATTGCTAATGCACCAGCAATGATCTTTGGCGCTTTTTTCTTCTGTTTCATTTCTGTAACTTGAGTCTTTCTCTTTTCTTTCAATAAAGGCACAACATTGACAATGATCAAAACAATCGTAATCAACACAACCACCAATGTCGAAATCGCATTGATGCTTGGATTAACACGTTTCGACATTGTATAAACCATAATACTTAAGTTTTTGATTCCTCTTCCTGTTACAAAATATGAAATAATAAAATCATCAAATGACATCGTAAAAGCAATCAATGCGCCTGAAACAATACCTGGCATAATTTGAGGAACAATGACTTTGATCAAAGATTGCCAAGGTGTACATCCTAGATCCATTGCTGCATCAGCTAAGTTAGGATCCAACGATCTGATCTTTGGCATAACCGACAAAATCACATAAGGAATACAAAAAGCAATATGAGCTAATAACATTGTTAATAGACCTTTTTCAATATTTAATGTGATAAAAAAGAGCATTAATCCAATTGCTGTGACAATTTCTGGATTCATGATTGGAAAATCATTAATTTGCATAATCAAATCATGGACAATCTTTTTAGATTTTGAAAGCCCTATCGCACTAATTGTCCCAATAATTGTAGAGACAATTGTTGCAATCAAAGCTACGATGATTGTCACATATAGCGATTCCATCATCGAAGCATTGTTTAACATCTTGATATACCATTGAGTAGAAAATCCCGTAAAATGTGTCAATGATTTACTCGAATTAAAAGAAAAGACAATCATAAACACAATCGGCAAATAAAAGAAGATCAACATCATGATCATCAGGATCTTCAAAAAAGGTTGTTTTTGTTTCTTCATACTTTTTTCTCCTTTTCTTGTCCTGAATTACGTTTTTCTATATATCTTACCAAATACATACTCATCATCATGATAACTGCCATGATCACAGAAACTGCCGAACCAAAATTCCATTCTCCTGCTGTAATGAATTGATTTTCAATAACATTTCCAATTAAGAAATATTGCCCTCCTCCAAGTAGCTTAGGAATAAAAAACGAACTTACAGCCGGTAAGAATACCAATGCGATTCCGCTGATCACACCTGGTAGTGATAATGGAAAAGTAATTTTCCAAAAAACTTGAAATTTGTTTGCTCCTAGATCAGCAGCAGCTTCTAATAAAGATTTATCCATCTTTGCTAATGATGTATTGATCTGTAAAATCATAAAAGGAACAAAGTTATAGACCATTCCTAATAAAACAGCCCCTTCTGTATATAATAACTGCGGTGAGCCAAATCCTAATATCTTACAAAGAGTTTGTAAAACGCCTCCATCAGATAATAAACCTATCCATGAATACGTTCTTACCAACATATTGATCCACATTGGCAAAGTAATTGCTAAAACGAGTATATTAGAAACTCTTTGTGAACATTTAGAAATAAAATAAGCTGTTGGATAACCAATCAACATACAAATCACTGTTGTTTTGATTGCAATTGATAAAGATCTCCATAAAACTAATAGAAAATCTGGGTCGGTAAAGAATTTTCTAAAGTTTTCTAAAGTAAAGCTAAAATTGATAATCGCATTTCCACTATCTGTCAATGCATAAAAGACAATCAACAGCATTGGTAAAAGAAGCATAATGATGCTCCAAACAATGTATGGAACAGCTAAATGTGAAAACTTTTTCATCTAAAACTCCATCTTTTCCATAACATGAATATCTTCAGGATCAAATGTTAGACCGACCTCTTGTCCTTCTTCAATAAAATCAGTTGTATGCACTTTTAATTCTCTTCCTTCAGTAGAGAAAACAACCTGATAAATTCCTTCTTTGATCGTTTCTGGATCAAAATCATAATCGACATAAATATCGACAGCTTCATCTTCATTCGATAATTTCCATCCCATAGCATTTGCCCATGTCTTTAAATCTGTATCTAAAGTAACCGATTCTTTAATTTCATCAACAGTCTTAAAGAAATTAAAAGCACTAACAGCTTCATTTGCTTTTTCATTTTTAACAAATGGCTGATCGACAACAATGATCTTTCTTTGAATAGATAAACCAGATGCTGTTGAAAAAGTCACTGAATATTCTCCTAATTCTTCTTTAAGATCATGTTCAATCTTATTAATAGATGTATAGCTATCATCACTAGGCTTCCATGCCTGTGCATCAGCACGGGCAATGATATCTTTATCATCTAATGATCCAACTTCCTCAATATCAACATAAAAATCATTTGCAGAAATCATTTCATCACTATATTCACTTAAGGCATCACGATTTTTAATAACATTCATATTCACGCTCACCGTTGTCCCAGGAACAGTTTCAATCATAACTTCATTCCAAACACCTTTAAATAAAACACTTAAAACCTGTCCAGTTAGCTTTCCTTTTGCAACAGGAACAATATCAATATCCTCTGGTCTTAAGACAATATCCACCTTTTCATTTTCTTTAAAACCAAAATCAACACAGTCAAATTCATGATCATCAAACTTCACTCTATAATCATTTAACATCACTCCAGCAATGATATTGCTTTCTCCAATAAAGTTTGCAACATATCGATTGACTGGCTCATTATAGATTTCTTGCGGTGTTCCTACCTGTTGAATTTCACCTTGTTTCATAACGACAATCTTATCAGACATCGTTAATGCTTCTTCTTGATCATGAGTAACATAAATAAAGGTAATCCCTACTTCTTGTTGAATACGTTTCAATTCATATTGCATTTCTTTTCTTAATTTAAGATCCAAAGCTCCTAATGGTTCATCAAGCAACAAAACTTTTGGTTCATTGACCAAGGCTCTGGCAATTGCAATACGTTGTTGTTGTCCCCCTGATAAAGTTGTCACATTTTTATTTTCATAGCCTTCTAGACCAATCAATTTCAACATTCTCATGACTTTTTGTTCAATAACATCTTTCGACATCTTTTTGATTTTTAAACCAAATGCAATATTTTCATAGACACTCATATGAGGAAATAAAGCATATTTTTGAAAGACCGTATTTAATTCTCTTTTATATGGTGGCAGATCTTTAATATCTTCATCATCAAAAATAACAGAACCTTCAGATGCTTCTAAAAAACCTCCTAAAATACGAAGTAAAGTCGTTTTTCCACAACCACTAGGTCCTAATAATGTCACAAATTCATTTTCATAAATGTCAAGATTAATTCCTTTTAAAACAATCGTTCCATCAAATTCCTTGACAACATTTCTAAATTTAATAAGTACTTTTTCTTCCATTTTCCCTCTCCTTTAAAACAGTGGTGGTGTAGACACCCAAATAACCTTAGCAACAGTATCACTATCATTCTTTAAATAATGTGTTAGATTGCCTTTCAAATAAAAAGTTTCACCTTTCTTCATCTCAAAACAATCATCTCCATAAACTAAAGTTATCTTTCCCTGAAGTACATATCCAAATTCTTCTCCTTCATGAGGATCTAAAGCCATTGATTCCTTTCCTTTCTTTAACTCAATCAAAATAGGTTCCATCTCATTTTTTTGAGCATTAGGAATAATATAAGAAATCTTATAATCATCTTGAGCATTTACAAAAAAATCATTCTTTCCAAAAACAATTTGTTCCTCTTCATCCTCAGAAAAAAAGTCTTTCAAATTCGTCCCTAAAGCTTCTAAAATATCTTCTAATGTCGCTACACTTGGAGATGTTAGATCTCTTTCCAACTGTGATAAAAAGCCTTTGGTCAGCTCACTTCTATTCGCTAATTCTTCTAACGTCAATCCATTCGCTAATCGCATTCTTTTGATTTTTGCTCCAATATCCATAAGATCCTCCTGTTTATTTAAAGAAACTTTTTGTTTTATTTATTAAACAACATTATTATACCTGTCTCTTA
>CAMFRJ010000128.1 GCA_945981915.1 uncultured Erysipelotrichaceae bacterium | reverse complement strand
AACTTCTAGTTTTTGTTATATTATTTAACTGCAATAACTTCAACTTCAATAAGTGCACCTTTTGGAAGTTTAGCAACTTCAACAGCTGATCTTGCTGGATATGGTTCCACAAAATATTGTGCATAGATTCCATTAACAGTAACAAAATCATCCATACTATCTAAGAAAACAGTTGTTTTTACAACATTTTCAAAAGATAAACCTTGGCTTTCCAATAAACCTTTCACATTCTTTAAAGCTTGATGTGCTTGTGCTTCAATTCCTTCTGGCATAGTTCCTGTTGCAGGATCTAAAGGAATTTGTCCAGAAAAGAAATAAGTATCTCCTACTTGAATTCCTTGACTATATGGTCCAATAGCACCTGGTGCTTGATTAGTTTTCACTACATTTTTCATCTTCTCTACCTCCTACCTCATTATTATAACAAACTCTCAAAGATAAAGTGATATTTTTAAATAAAAAATGTATAATATTTTATGAAGGAAGTGATGAATGTGAAACAAGCATTAGTCTTATCTGGCGGTGGCGCAAAAGGTGCTTATGAGACAGGTTGTATCAAAGCTCTACAAGAACTAAATTGTGATTTTGATATTGTCACTGGGACATCAATTGGAGCTATGAATGGTTTGTTGGTTGCTCAACAAGATTATGATAAGCTTTATCATTTATGGGAAACATTAACGATTGAAATGGTTTTAAAGGATCCACTTCATTTTGATCTATCAATTGAATCTTTTATGAAAAATACTGGTTTGATCAAACCATTTGTGAAATCATTTATGAATAACAAAGGTGCTGACAATGAACCTTTAAAGCAATTGGTCAGAAGTTTATTTGATGGACAAAAAGCTAAAAATTCACCCATTCGTTATGGTTGTTGTACCGTACAATTCCCTCAACTCAAGCCTCTAGAAATCAGTATTGATGATATGACAGTAGATAATATCATTGAATATGCGATTGCTTCTGCCTCTTGTTTTCCTGCTTTTCCTATCCATTATATCAATAAACAAGGTTATATAGATGGTGGCTATTATGATAATCTCCCTATTCATTTGGCTTTTCAAATGGGAGCAACAGATATTATCGCTATTGAACTGAATCAGGAACCAACACACTCTTATCTGCTAAGTAGAGAGAATATACGTTTCATAAGACCCTCACGACCATTAGGTGGTTTCCTTGATTTTAATAGAGATATTTTAGATTGGCGTATCAGACTTGGTTATTTAGATACAATGAAATCTTTTCATCGATTGAAAGGTTATCAATTTGCTTTTAGAGATGAACGTATCGATCTTAAAATTGCAAAAAGATTTCATCATGCTATTTTAAAATATGAAATGGAAAATAATCATCATACATTTAATATTGATGATAATACACCTTTATTAAAAGTATTATTGGATAATACTTATTTAGATCATTTAGAATTAGAAGATTATTTTATTCGTGGATTAGAGTTATATATGGAACATCATCATTATCAAAACGATAAGCTCTATCGTTTTGAAGATATCGTCCATGATATTGTCAATTTAGAGTTTAATGATGAAGATTTTAGACATTTAAATCTTTTAAAAAAATCAGGAGAAATGTTAAAAGATCTTACAACTCATCAAATTGTCAATTACTTCTTATCATATTTTTATAATACAGATCAACCTCAGGTTATTCCTGAAAATATCTTTTATAAAGAATATTTAATTGCATTGTTCATTTATTGTTTAAAAACATCTCTTTGAGATGTTTTTTGTATAAAAAAAGGATCAATTTTTTCAATTAATCCTTATCTATATTATTTATTAACAGCTTTTTTTAATGTTGAACTTGCTTTAAAAGCAGGTACTTTACTTGCAGAGATTTCCATGACTTCTCCAGTTTTTGGATTTCTACCCATTCTACCGCTGCGTGTACGAACTTCAAAATTTCCAAATCCTTTTAATGAAACCTTATCACCATTAGCTAAAGCTTCTGTCACAACATCTACTAAAGCAGTAACAACTTTATCTACATCAGTTTTTGTCATTTCTGTTTTTGTAGCAATACTTTCAATTAATTCAGTTTTATTCATCTTACTTCTCCTTTCTATTAACTTAAGGATCTTATCCTTAACATTATTCTACTACTTTCAATATGCAATAACAATAAATTCTCTTGATTTAACCCATTTGTTGAAGATAATGAACAAAGTCATGACAAGCTTGTAAATGTGTTGCCCAAGATGTCACTAATCGAATACAACATTTCTCTTCATCAATATCAAACATAAAGGTTGTGATATATTCCTTAGATATATACTCATATGTTTTTTTATCAACAATTGGAAATAATTGATTAGATGGAGAATCGATGTACATCGAATAGCCACAATCGACAAATCCCTGTCTTAAGATATCAGCACATTGATTTTCATGTATACCTATTTTTTGATAGAGATCATGAGAAAATAAAGCTCCAAATTGAACCCCTAACAATCTTCCCTTCGCCAACATTGCTCCTTTTTGTTTCATGTGATAACGAAAATCTGGTTTGAGATCATCGTGAACAATGACCAAACATTCGCCAAACAAGGCACCCATCTTCGTACCACCAATATAAAAGACATCACTATATCGTGCCAGATCTTCCAATTGGGGAGCATCAGGTAAAACCAAGGCACTTCCTAAACGTGCTCCATCAACAAACAAATAAAGTTGATGTCTTTGACAACATTCGTAGATCTCTTTTAATTGTGCCAGTGTATAATAAGTTCCATACTCTGTCGTTTGAGAAATATAAACCATCTTAGGTTGAACCATATGTTCATCTGGATGTTCTTTAAGAATACTTTCTATCATCTCTACCGTCAATTTCCCATCTTTATGCTGACGTGTTAATATTTTATGTCCAGTAAATTCAACAGCCCCGGTTTCATGGGTATTGATATGCCCACTATCAACAGTGATAACAGCTTGATATGGTTTTAAAGCAGCAGAAATCACAATCATATTCGTCTGTGTTCCACCTACTAAAAAATGAATATCTACATCATCTCTTTTTAGTTGTTTTTTTAAGATAGCTTTTGTAGATGTACAATAATCATCCATACCATATCCTGGCGTCTGCATCAAATTGCTTTGATTCAATGCTTCTAAGACTTGAGGATGGGCTCCTTCTAAATAATCACTCGCAAAATTATACATAAAAATCTCCTTTTTCAAATGAGTCATATGCAATTATAACACAACTCAAACTCTTTTTATACCTATTCTTTATTTCAATTTCAATCCATCTTGAAATGCTTTTCCAACAACAGCTCCTAGCTGCCTATAAGTATGATGAGCAGGATCAAATGTGATGGGTTTTAACTTATCAACATCAATTTGTCCATCTGTCAAAATACCATCATCAACACTGACATTGATGATATCAACAAACATAATCTCATCTTCATAACTTTTCATACGACATTCCAATGTTAATGGTAATTCTTCAATGATTGGTGCATTGACCTGAGTTGAAGGAAAAGTATGAAATGAAGCTTTTTCTAATTTATCCATCACATCATGACCTGATACAATACCTACATAATCACATTCTTTGACATAATCAGCCGTCGCAATACTAATTGTCAAATCACTGCCAGCTAATATATTTTGAACTGTTTTGTGTCCTTGACTTAGCGATAACATGACTTCTCCACTATCACTGATTCCTCCCCAAGCTGCATTCATCGCATCAGCATGTTTTTCTTGATCATAAGTCGCAATGATCAAAACTGGTTGGGGATAAATATATGTTTTTACTCCTAAATCTTTTCTCATTTTATCACCTCTTTTCCTATTATAATTTTATGATCACAAAAAGACAAGAAAAGTTGAAAAACAAGATGAAGCAAGCTATGATAAAAATGGAGGAAATAATAATGAACTATACAATGGAAGAAAGATATCAACTTATTCAAAAACATATCATTCACTATCAATCAACAAATCCAATAGACATCGTTTTAGATATGATGAAACATGATTTTATCAGTATGCATGGTCCAGAACATCATTTTTTAGATGGCGCTTCCCTACTTGTCAGTTATCATAACGCTATTGGCCAAATCAATCTTAATGATGCACTCAATACCTTTGCAACTCGGACAATCAAAATGCCAGGAGCAATGTGTGGACAATGGGGAATCTGTGGATCAAGTGCTTCGATTGGAGCTGCTCTTTCTATCATACATGAAACTGGCCCTTTATCAGACAATGATTTCTATAAAGATCATATGGCATTAACTTCAATGATTATTGAAAAAGAAGGAAAAATCGGTGGCCCTCGTTGTTGTAAAAGAAATGCTTTTATTGCCTTAACAACAGCTGTTGAATTTATCAATGAAAAATATGAGGTTCAATTACAACTCTCACCTATTACTTGTCAGTTTTCTTCAATAAATCCCCAATGTATCACCAAAAGATGTCCATTTCATCAATAAAGAAAAAGTAATGAACGTCAGTTTTGTTCATTACTTTTCATTTAACCTAAAGCAATATCTAAAACCATCATCAATACAAAACCAATGGCAACTCCTATTGTTCCTAAATTAGAATGATGCCCTGCTTGTGATTCTGGGATCAGTTCTTCAACAACGACATAGATCATGGCTCCTGCAGCAAATGAAAGAAGATATGGTAAGATAGGCACAACATAATTCGTTAATAAGATTGTGATTAAAGAGCTGATTGGTTCAACAACGCCTGAAATCGCTCCATAAAAAAATGCTTTTGTCTTAGACATTCCCTGACTTTTTAAAGGCATAGAAATGATTGCCCCTTCAGGAAAATTTTGAATAGCAATTCCAATCGCTAATGCCAAAGCACTCGCAAAAGTAATTCCAGTATTGGAAAGGAATGCACTTGCAAAAGTGACTCCTACTGCCATTCCTTCAGGAATATTATGTAAAGTAACGGCTAAAATCAACATTGTCGACTTTTTTAATTTTGCAGGGAGCCCTTCTGGCTCTTCACTTTTCACATGTAAATGAGGAATGATCATATCTAAAAGTAATAAAAATGCCATTCCTAACAAGAAGCCTAC
>CAMFRJ010000127.1 GCA_945981915.1 uncultured Erysipelotrichaceae bacterium | reverse complement strand
CTCTTCTATCAGAGAATCCATTATATTTTGTAACAATATTCCATGGAATTTCATAATGGCATAATGTAACTAATGGTTCAATGCCATATTTATGACATTCATCAAATACACTGTCATAAAAAGCAAGTCCTGCTTCATTTGGTGTTTCGTCATCACCATTTGGATAAATTCTCCCCCAGTTAATTGATAAACGGAAACATTTGAATCCCATTTCAGCAAATAAAGCAATATCTTCTTTGTAATGATGATAAAAATCAATAGCTTCATGGCTTGGATAAAATGCTTCAGGATCAGTTTGAGGTAAGAATGTTCTTGGTGTGTTGACATCTCCTCCAAGTAACATATCTGGCACAGATAATCCTTTACCATCTTCTAGATAGGCACCTTCACATTGATTTCCAGCAACGGCACCACCCCATAAAAAATCTTTTGGAAAACTCATTTTTTGACCTCCTTTTTTCCATTTGTTTTTCTATTCATTATTATACACAATTTGAAGAAAAAGCAGTATCCCTTATTTTATCCAATACCCAAAATAAGACCAATAATTCTTATGATAAAAGCAGCTATCCAGGCAATCAGGCATTGTCCTAAAACAACACCTATACCCCATTTCATTCCCAGTTCTCTTTTAATTGAAGCAATTGCTGCAACACATGGTGTATATAGTAAACAAAAGACTAGTAAGCAAATCACTGATAATGGTGTTAAAAGTGTCAATAACTGAGTAGTTGATCCTACTAAAACAGATAAAGTAGAAACAACACTCTCTTTAGCCATAAAACCTGTGATGAGTGCAGTTGAAATACGCCAATCCCCAAAACCAAGTGGTGCAAAAACAGGTGATATTTTTCCCGCAATCATCGCTAAGATGCTCTGTTGTGAATCACTAACAATATTCATCTGTCCATCAAATGTCTGTAAGAACCATATCAATATTGTTGCAATAAAGATGACTGTAAAAGCTCTCTGTAAAAAATCTTTTGCTTTTTCCCATAATAATTGAGTCACATTTTTGACACTAGGCATACGATAGTTAGGTAATTCCATAACGAAAGGAACTGCTTCTCCTTTGAACATTGTTTTTCTAACAATCAAGGCAACAAGAATACCCATGACAATACCAAAAAAATACAAAGCAATCATCACAATTGCCCCATGATCAGGGAAAAAAGCGGCAGTAAAGAAAGCGTATATCGGTAATTTTGCCGAACATGACATAAACGGTGTCAATAAAATTGTCATTTTTCTATCACGTTCAGAAGGCAAAGTTCGACTTGCCATGACACCAGGAACAGTACAGCCAAAACCAATCAACATCGGAACGATGCTGCGTCCTGATAAACCTATTTTTCTTAAAAGTTTATCCATCACAAAAGCGACTCTCGCCATATAGCCACTATCTTCCAATAAAGATAAGAAGAAAAATAAAGTCACAATTGTTGGTAAAAAACTTAAAACACTGCCAACACCTTGAAAGATGCCATCAATCACCAAAGACTGTAAAACCTCATTAACATGTGCACCAGCAAGTACCATCGCTACATACTGTGTAAAAGAGGTAATCACCATTTCTAATAAATCTGATAAAAAAGCTCCAATGACATGAAATGTCAAAAAGAAAACAAGAGACATAATACCTATAAAGGCTGGTATTGCTGTATACTTTCCAGTCAATATCCTATCAATTCGCATACTTCTTATATGTTCTTTACTTTCTTTTGGTTTAACAACTGTCTCATCACATATTTTTTCAATAAAATGAAAACGCATATCAGCTATTGCAGCTGCTCTATCAAGACCTCTTTCAACTTCCATCTGTTGAATAATATGCTCAATCATTTCCTTTTCATTTTGATCAAGATCAAGTCTTTCTAAAATCAGATGATCACCTTCTGCAATCTTACTTGCTGCAAAACGAACAGGAAGATGAGACTTACGTGCATGATCTTCTATTAAATGCATAATAGCATGCAAACAACGATGAACAGCTCCTCCATGATCATCTTGATCACAAAAATCTTGTCGACTTGGTCTTTCTTGATATTTGGTGACATGCATCGCATGATTGATCAATTCATCAATTCCTTCATTTTTAGCAGCAGAAATTGGAATAACTGGAATTCCCAACATCTCCTCCATCTCATTGACGAAAACAGAGCCTCCATTTTCTCTGACTTCATCCATCATATTTAAAGCTAAAACCATTGGTATATCTAATTCCATAAGTTGCATTGTTAAATATAGGTTTCTTTCAATATTCGTTGCATCGACAATATTAATAATTCCTTTTGGATGATCATCTAAAACAAATTGTCTTGTGACAATCTCTTCATTAGAGTATGGTGATAAAGAATAAATCCCTGGTAGGTCAGTGACCAATGTATTCTTATACCCTTTTATCTCACCGTCTTTTCGATCAACTGTCACTCCCGGAAAATTTCCAACATGTTGATTTGAGCCAGTTAATTGATTGAATAATGTTGTCTTTCCACAATTTTGATTGCCCGCTAAAGCAAAAGTGAGAATTTCTCCTTCAGGTAAAGGATTTTCATGATCTTTACTATGATATTTTCCACCTTCACCAAGACCCGGATGAAGAATATGTTTTTTATCTGCAAAACTCTTCTTGGCCGCTTGTGCATCTTTGATATCCTTAATTTCTATCTTTTGTGCATCTAAAAGACGTAAAGTCAATTCATAATTATGAATACGAATTTCAATAGGATCACCCATAGGAGCATGTTTGACCATCGTCACTTCAACATTGGGAATGATTCCCATATCTAAAAAATGTTGTCTAAGTTCTCCTTCTCCTCCTACTGAAAGAACGGTTGCACTTTTTCCAATCGGTAGATCTTTTAATGTCATTATTAACCATTCCCTTCTTCAATCTGTCGATATGATCATCACTATTCTAGAAGTTAGTCTACGCTAATTGTATCTCTTTGTCAAGTTTTGTAATTTGTTTAGACAAAAAAAAGGGCATCAAAGTGCCCTTTACTCATATTATAAATATTGATGCATTGGATAGGTCAAATATTCAATTTCTTCTAACTTATCAACAGTAATAAATCCTGCAGGAGCTCTTAATAAGCTAGGAATACGATTGACAATAGTTGCACATGTATGTTCTACAGTGGCTGGTTTAACAACATGGAATTCTGTGTCTGGTTCACCAATAATCTTCCAATCGCACATATCTCCATCATCAGGTCCATAAACCTTACCAATACATTGTGTTTCAATAGTAATTCCTTGATATGTTTCTGTTGTTACAACAGCTGACATACCAATACATTTACCTTTAGGAATTGTTTCTCCTAATGTTTCAGAATATAAATCAGTATCATAGAAATATGGAACACTCTTTTGTGTATTAGATTTGATTGTTAAACCTAATTTATTAGCAAGTGCTTCATTTGAGTTCCATACATAAGAAGGAACAATTTCTTCAGGATGAGCTAATTCAGCTTCAAATTGCTCAGGAGTATAACCTGCACCATGAGCTTTCGCAAGTGCTAAACCGTAATCTTCAACATTATAACTTACAGCACCTTCAATTTTTGTAATCTTATGACAACCTGCAGCCACTTGTCCAACCATATTGATCCAGAAAATATCTTGCATACCACTACCTACGATTGTACAGTTATTTTCTTTAGCAAGTGCATCTAATCTATTTGTAAGTGAAGCATCAGTTGTCCAAGGATAGATTGCTTCTTCACAAGTTGAAACAACATTGATACCACGTTTTAAACAATCTTCATACATTTTATAACAATCATTGACAAAACTAAATAATGTCACAACTGCAACATCTGCATCACAGTGATCCAAAACATCATCTACATCATTTGAAATCTTCACACCTAATTTGTGTCCAATTCCTGCATAATCACCAACATCCATACCTACAACTTCAGGATTAACATCAATAGCACCTACAATTTCAGCACCACTTTCGTAAAGATAGCGTAATGTATATTTTGCCATCTTACCACAACCATATTGTACGACTCTAATTTTTTCTTTTTCTAACATTTTTTATGCCTCCTTATCTACTTTTAGTATAGACCCTCTTGCAGCAATAGAGTCAAGATGTTGTTTATTTTTTCACAAAAGTTACTGGAACCTGTAATCGTAAGAACATCTCTCTTTTATTGGTTTTTGTTATCGGTAATTCTGTTAAGACTTCACAAATATAATCACCAATCACAATCAACTGATTTTGTTCGATATAATCATATAATTTTACAATATACTGCTTTTCTTTATCAAAATCATCACAATACACACAAGCATACATATTCGCTGGTAAAATCTGTAAAAAAGAACTCACACAATCCTGATCGACAAAAACAAATATTTCATTAGAAAGATATTTTTTATTTAAAAAATCATCCTGAAAGATCGTTGTTCCTGCATTATAGTAGTAGACTTCTGGTATTCCTTGTTTTTCCATATCCTGGCGCAAATCTTTTAAGATATTTTCATATGCTTCTATTCCATAATCATAAAAATTGATATCTGTCATCGATGAATATATTTTTCGATCTTCAATATACTCTAATGTGATCGTACCATCTTGCGGTGATTTTAAATAACGATTATAACTATCAATCATTTTTTTAACAGCTTTCTTTTGCAGTTCTAATTCTTGAATATCATGATCAATTGATTTCAAATGTTCATGTAAAACAAGATTCAATTTTGTAATATCACGATGTTCAAAAATATCTTTGATTTCTTTCAAACTGATACCGGTTGATTTCATATAACGAATCATATCTAATTTTCCACATTGTTTGACATCATAATAACGATATCCTGTTTCAGGATTGACTTCTATAGGTTTTAAAATTCCCATTTCATCATAGAGACGTAAAGCCTGAACACTGATTTGATTTAACTTGGCCATTTGCCCAATACTCAATTTGCTCATATCATTTCTCCTTACTATTATTTTATCAAAAACATTTAATTAAAAAAGAGTTTTTATAAAATGATGTCTAATAATCATAAAAAACTCTATTCTAACTATAGAGTTATTGAAAAAAATTATTATATAAAT
>CAMFRJ010000126.1 GCA_945981915.1 uncultured Erysipelotrichaceae bacterium | reverse complement strand
GAGTTTATAGTCCTTATCAGATCATCAAATCTGCCAGCTGTGGTTATCCAGTAAGTGAAAAAGATAATAATCAATTAAAGAAAGAATATCTTTCTTATACACATAATAGTAATTGCTTTTTTGAATCAGCAGAACGATTAGAAATTCAATTCGCAAAAGTCAATCATTTAAATCAAATTCTTGATATCTTTGAAAAAGAATCGCAAAATTTTGGTTATAAAAATATTTATCTTGTGATCAATTCAGATTATCTGGACTATATGTCACAAGAAGTCACACAATATTCAGATAAAATGTATTTAATGGCAATGACTTATGCTTCATCATTACCAGATGAATGTCATATTTATGAAACATTTCATAAAAAAGAGGTGCTTCCTCAAAAATACCAATCTCGTTGTATGGTATATGCCTCTTTAAGTAATAATGGAGTTGCCATTGGATATTTAGGATTTGATGGTTTTTCTAAAAATATCTCCATGAATTATATGACGACACTTTTAAAACTATTGGGACTTACTATTGAAGGAGTTAGAAAAGAAAATGTGTTAAGTTTATTAAATCAGCGTTTAGAAGACTTGTATGTCAAAGATTCTTTAACAGATCTCTATAATCGTTTTGGAATGGATCGCTTTGGTAAAAAAATCTATAATGATTATTTAAAGAAAGATGGTTGTGTTTTTATTTACTTTATTGATATGGATCATATGAAAGAAATCAACGATATTCATGGTCATGAAATGGGAGATTTTGCATTAAAAGAAGCTGCTCAATTGGTCAAAGAAGTTTCACAAGGTGATTTTGCTATGCGCTATGGGGGTGATGAATTTATTATCATTACAAGTTGTCAAAATACAACATTAGCACATACATTTGAAGAAAAGCTCAAAGTATTCAATGATTCTCAACATTATCCTTTTGAACTTTCACTTAGTGTTGGTTGTTTTCAGTCAACATTAGATCATACATTTGAAGAAGCCATCAAGCAAGCAGATACAATGATGTATGAAATCAAAAAAAGGAAAAAAGCACAAAGAAAATAAGGTCTCTATCAAAGAGACCTTTTGATTAACCATGAATTATAAATCTAAAATACCTTTTCCTTCGCCATAAATCGCATACCAATCAGCATTGAAATCATCAACGGCTTTTTCAATACTTGGATTAGCAAACACTTGTTTAAGTACAGCAACTGGGGCAGTAATCGCTTCTGCTCCATAGTTGAAAGCATCTCTAACTTGTTGTACTCCTTTAAATGATGCTGCAAGAATCTTACAATCATATCCATCACTAACAATTCTTGTTTGTAAATTATCAATTAATTCAAACGGATCATTTCCCAAATTACCAATTCTATTGACATATGGTGCGATATAATCAGCTCCAGCTGCTAAAGCCATATAAGCTTGCATCAAATCATACACTGCAGTTGCAGTAACATTCACTCCTTCTGCTTTTAAAGCTTTGATAGCTTTTACTCCTTCATATGAAACAGGTACCTTGATATAAACCTGATCATCAATTTCTTCTAAGATACGATGGGCTTCTTTGATGATTGTTTCACAATCTTTAGAAATCACTTGAATGTGTAAGCTTCTTTCTTTTCCAATAATCTTGCGAACTTCTCTCATATGTCCAAAGAAATCTTGAGGGCTTGTCGCTTTCACGATTGAAGGATTACTTGTTACTCCTACAATTGGCATATGTTCAACTGCATCTTTAATTTCTTCTAAATTAACTGTATCAATAATAAATTCCATGTTCTTTCTCCTATTCAATAATTAAATTTTTTAATCCTGTTTGATAAACAATATCATAAAAATGTTGCATTTGTTTTTTATTAAACATTTTATATTGCCTATCAACACCATATTGTAAATCAACAAGCTCATATTTTGCTGAAGCTAATGGGTTATAATTCAGCAACTCATATTTCACTTCTGGATCAATATGAACAAGATAATTTGCAATATCTTTTATATTGTCATCAGTCGCAGTCATTGAAGGTATCAATGGAGTCCTGATAATCACCTTATCTCTATGTGTACTCTCTAATATATATTGTATATGTTCTTTGATCATTTTTGAAGAAACACCTGTATATTCCTGATGTTTTTTTTCATCAAATTCTTTGAGGTCAACATAAACGAGGTCCAAATATGGTAAAACTTGTTTTATGAACTCTAGAGGAGCATATAACGTTGTTTCAATTGCTGTATGAATACCTTCTTCTTGACATCTTTTTAAAACTTCAAGTAGAAAATCCCCTTGCATTAAAGGTTCTCCTCCAGAAAAAGTAACCCCTCCACCATATTTGAAAAAGACTTCATCTTCTTTTATTTTATCAATTAATTCTTCTACACTGTATGGTTGACTATCATAAGAAATAGCACCACTAGGACATGCTTTGATGAGATCTGTATAATCCGTTTTCGCATAATTGAAATATGGTCTATCATGCGTATAAATGACCAAATCTGAGAAGTCTCGACAACGTTGACAATGAACGCATGTTTTTTCAAAATAAACTGGTCTCTGTCTTTTGGATAAACCTTCAGGATTTTGACACCAACGACAACGAAGTGGACATCCTTTAAAAAAAACTGTCGTTCTTAATCCATGTCCATCGTGAATCGCAAATCTTTTGATATCAAAAACAAGTGCTTTAGATGTCTTCATAGGCAGTTCTTTCAATAATCTCATCTTGTAATTTTCCTGCAAGTTCTACAAAATAAGCTGTATAACCAGCAACTCGAATCGTCAATGATCTATGTCTTTCAGGATGAATCTTTGCATCTAAAAGATCTTCTTTTCTTACAACATTAAATTGAATATGTGGTATTTCTAAATCAACAAAAGCTCTTAAGAAATTTTCAAATTTTAACATACCTGTTTCACTTTGAAAAAATTCAGGTAAGAATTTCATATTTAACAGTCCACCGTTGGTTGTATAAGAATCTTTCATGCGCGAAACAGATTTTAATACGGCTGTTGGACCTTGCATATCTCGTCCATAAACTGGTGACATACCCCCATCAGCAAGTGGTGTAAAGGCATTTCTTCCATCAGGGGAAGCCCCGACATTTTCACCCATTGGCACATGAGCAGAAACAGTATACATTCCTGTATGATATGGACCTCCACGATAATTCGTATATTCTTTCATTTTTTCTCTAAAATATCCAGCCCATTTTGCACCTAGATCATCAACCCATTGCACATCGTTACCATATTTTGGTACTTTATTTAACAGCATTGTCTGTGTAATTTCATGACCTTTAAAATCAGCTTTTAATGCTTCTAGTAATTCTTGGCGAGAGATCATCTGTTCATCATAAACCAATTTTTTAATAGCTGCTAAAGAATCAGCTAAGTTAGCGACTTGAATCATCTGGATACCAGATAAATTATATTTTGCTCCACCACGTGTCACATCTAATCCTTTTTCTAAGCAATCATCAATCACTGTTGATAAAAAGGCAGATGGTAAACAATCCTGATGTGCTTTTTCTACGATGACTTCAGCTTTCATCATTTCATCAATAAAATAATCAATTTGTTTTTGGAAAGCATTTTCTAATTCTTCAAATGTCTGATATGTTTGTAAATCTCCCAGATCAAGACCAATCTGTTTTCCAGTCAATAAGCATTGACCATGATTTAAAGTTAATTCTAAAGCCTTATTCAAATTAAACATCGCAGCATCTGACCAACCTAGGTTATTTCCATGTGTTGTTAATTCAACACAACCAACAATCGCATAATTTCTTGCATCTTTTTCTTCAATATTTAAATCATCGATCATTGTTTGAATAATCGCTTCATCATTGAAGAATTGTGGCATGCCGCTTCCTTGAGAGACAACTTTAATGGCTTCTTGCATCAATTCATGGGAAGAATTCTTATTTAATCTCACCGATAGATTAGGTTGTGGTAATCCTAAATGATATTGTGCTTTTAAAAGCAATAATGATAAATCATTATAAGTATCATTCCCATTTTCATCTACTCCACCAATAGCAACATTAAAACCAATAGGAAATCCAGCAAAATATTTTGCACTATTTTGATTTCTTAAATAAACGATCTGATTAAACTTTAGCCATAAGCATTCTAAGATTTCTAATGCATCTTGCTTAGAAATCTTTCCTTGTTCAATATCTCTTTGATAATAATCATATAGATACTGATCCATTCTTCCTGGAGAAAAAGAAGATGCATTTGATTCCATATGTAAAACAACAAATAAAAACCATAAAGATTGTATCGCTTCATGAAAAGATTCAGGTGGTTGAATTGATAATTTTAAACATATTCTAGCCACTTCTTTTAAGGAATCATGATAAATTGAATCAACAGAATCTAACATATTCATGATATAATCATGATATCTCACCATAAAATGGCTTACACCATCTAAAACAATCTCTACACATTCATAAAATTCTCTTTGCTCATCAGCACAATTTTTTAATTTTTCTTGTGCTTTTTCTTTTAAACCTTGAACACCTAACTTTAGCCATAATGCTGAATCTGGACAAATATGACCTTGTGCATGATCTTTTTGATTGATTTTGACAACCTTAGCCATCGCACTAATTTCTTGACCATAGTTATTTTTAATCACATCTTCCATAGAACGACCATTCCAATATGGATAGATATTTTCTCTAAATTCATGAATATCTTCTTCTTTGACTAAAAACTGATCTTGAGGTCTAGTTGGTAATGTTTCAAATTCCTGATTAACCCATGAACAACCACTTTCTGGAAATACAACACCATAACGAACACCTTTGGTACGGTTTCCAACAATCAACTCTTCAGCTTCAACACCAATTTCTAATTCTTCTAAAGCAGCTTTTAATGATAATGCTCTTTTTTTAGGAATAGAAAGATCTTCATTTTCTTGATAAACACGAGTAATGATACATGCCTGTTCAATAGAAGCATATCTTGGCGCATCAAGCATTTTTTCTTTTAAAATACTGATTCTTTCTGTTTGTCTGAGATGATCCATTATTCTTCTCCTTTAGTATTGATTTTTATTGTTTTTTATTACTACAATTTTATTATACACGATATATTTTAT
>CAMFRJ010000125.1 GCA_945981915.1 uncultured Erysipelotrichaceae bacterium | reverse complement strand
GGTAATACTGTATGTTAATGATTCTAAAGCAGTTGGAACACCTATTTTTAAAATTCTTTTTAAATAATCTAAATTCATTTTAATCTGTTTCAAATGAAAATCACAATTTTCATTTTTATATAACATATATAGAACCAATATTGCACTAACTCCTTGACATAGGATTGTCGCTATCGCAACACCTGCTACTTCTAAACGAAAAATAACCACAAAAATAATATCTAAAATGATATTAACTATACATGTCATAATCAAAACATATAACGGTCTTTTAGAATCTCCCATTGCTCTTAATAAAGCAGTTGCCATATTATAAAGGAGATTAAAGATCGTTCCTAAAAAATAAATAGATAAATAAATACTTGCACCTTTCATAGTATCTGTTGGTGTTGACAACAAATGTAATAGAGGTTTTGTCAAAACAATACCGATGAATGTCACAAATAAACCTGAAACTATGCAAAAAGCGAGAGCTGTGTATATTGTGACATTGACTCGATGATGATCCTGTGCTCCATAATATTGTGCTAATATGACAGATGCTCCAGAAGATAAACCTACAAAGAAACCAACCAACAAATCGACAATACGACTGGCTGAGCCTCCCACTGCAGCCAAAGCTGTTTTTCCCACAAAGCGTCCCACAATAATGGTATCTGCCATACCATATATTTGTTGAAATAATGATCCTAATACTATAGGAAAAAAGAATATTAATAATTGTTTCCAAATTGTTCCATTGGTTATTTTATTATTCATTTTATTCCCTCCCTCTAAGAAACCATTCTATCAAAAGCACATGGATAAAGAAACTCTTTTCATCAAAAAAGAACGTCTATTTTGACGCCCATTTTTTGATTATATTTTCACCATTTGTTTCAATGATTTCTTTATATTTGTAATATGATTGTTTAATTTTTCTTTCTAATGTTCCTGTTCCATCATTAAATCTATCAACATAGACAAAACCATAACGTTTTTTCATTTCACCAGTACCTGCTGATACAATATCGATAGGACCCCAATATAAATATCCCATCACATCAACACCATCTAAGATAGCTTCATGAACATATTTTAAATGATCTTCAATATATTCCATTCTAAAATCATCTTCAATAGTTCCGTTTTCATTAATATTTTCATCTAATCCAATACCATTTTCTACAATAAATAATGGTAAATGATAACGATCATAATAAGTATTTAAAACATAACGAATACCTGCTGGATCAATTGGCCAACACCATGGTTCTGGAGAACATCCTTTTAAATAAGGATTTTCTTTTCCTGTTAAACCACCAGTATCTCCTCCATTTGCGACATCCTTATCATATGTTGATGAACGATAATAAGAGAATGATAAGAAATCAACTGTATAATCTTTAATTAATTGTAATCCTTCTTCGCTCATAATAGGTTCACAATCATGTTCTCTCCATACACGTTTAACATATCCAGGAATAATTCCTAAACAGTTAGGATCTGTAAAATAGAAATTTGCAAATCTTTGTGCATCTAATGCACCCATCACATTTTCGGGATCACAATTATATGGATAAGTTGCTACTGATGAAGCTGTCATCATACTTCCTACTTTTGCTTCAGGATCAATTTCTCTTGCAAGTTTGACTGTTTCAGCATTTGCAACTAATAAGTTATAGTATCCTTGCCATTTATCTTTTTCAGTTGTAGAACCAATTGGATCGCTTGGATCTTTAGGATCATCAATTGTAAGAATTGACCCTGCAACAAATGGATTTCTTAATAAGTTATTGACTTCATTAAAAGTTAACCAATATTTAACCTTTCCTTTATATCTATTGAATAAAGTTGATGCATAACGTTTCCAGAACTCAATTAATTTTGGATTTGCCCATCCCCCATATTCAGTTAATAAATGCAATGGTGTTTCATAATGTGACATTGTGATGACTGGTTCCATCCCAAGTCTTAACATTTCATCAATTAAATTATCGTAGAATTTTAAACCAGCTTCATTTGGTTCTAATTCATCACCATTTGGAAAAATTCTCCCCCAGGCAATAGACGTTCTAAAACAATTGAATCCCATACCTTTCATTAAAGCGAGATCTTCTTTGTAACGATGATAGAAATCAATACCATCATGACTTAAATAAGCTTTATTTTCTTGTAAAGCCATTTCATATTTTTTTGTTTCTTCATTCCATTTGATATCAGGATATTTTGATCCAATACCAATCATAACATCGGTAACATTTGGTTGTTTTCCATCTGTTAACCATTCACCTTCACATTGGTTGGCTGCTACAGCGCCACCCCATAAAAAATTCTTTGGAAAACTCATTTTTTTATTCCTCCCCTAGTGCTTTTCCATTTGTTTTATATATTTGAGAAATCCAATCAAAAGATTTCTTTTTATAACGATCTTTACTTCCATTTCCTTTATCATCCATATCTACATAAACAAAACCATAGCGCTTTTTCATTTCACCAGTAGACATGGATACTAAATCAATTGGTGCCCACATTGTATAACCTAATAATTCAACACCATCTTCATAAATGGCATCATGCATATTTTTAAAATGTTCTTTTAAATAATCAATACGATAATCATCAATCACTGTATCATTTTCAAAAACATCAATTTCCCCTAAACCATTTTCTACAATCATAACTGGTTTATCATAACGATCATATAATTCATTTAAAACATATCTTAATCCTTTAGGATCTAATGGCCATCCCCAAGGAGTTGCTTCTAAATATGGATTAGCATCCATACATAAACCAATAGGTGAAATCTTGCTATCTTTATTCACAGTTGTTGAACGATAATAAGAAAAACCACAGAAATCTAATGGGTAATCTTTCAAAATCTTTTCATCATCTTTTTCCATTTTTAATGTCACACCTAATTCTTCTAACATTTTTTTAGCCCAATTAGGATATTTTCCTTTTAACATGACATCACTATAATAATAAGTTAATCTTCTAATTTTAACTTGTGCCAACATATCATCTGGTTGACATGTTAAAGGATATAAAGCTGACATTGCATACATATTTCCAACCATACATCCAGACATCATTTCATGTGCCATTTTTACTGCATAAGCACTTGCTACAAAAACATGATGCATAGCTTGATAATGTTGCTGTGGTTGAGTACTATGCACGCCAATTTGAGCATAACCTTTACATACATTTAACTCATTGAAAGTTAACCAATATTTGACTCTATGACCATATCTTTCAAAACATGCTTGACATAATTTTAGATAAGCATCAATTGTTTTTCTAGATGACCATCCATCATAGTGATCTGCTAAATAAGCTGGAATTTGATCATGACAAATTGTAATCAATGGTTCAATATGATATTTTTCTAACTCATTAAGAACATCTTCATAAAATTTTAGACCTTCTTCATTTGGCTCTTCTTCTAATCCTGTTGGAAAGATTCTTGTCCAACAGATTGAAAAACGATAGATATTGAATCCCATTTGAGCCATTAAAGCAATATCTTCTTTATAGCGATGATAAAAATCAACAGCTTGATGTGCTGGATAGTATTGATCAGGATCTAAATATCCAACAGCACCACTTGGCATTTCTCCTTTAAAATCACATGAACCAGTTGTCCCATCTGGCATTTTGTAAGTCACTTGTCTTAAACGTGTGTGTGAGCCATCAGTCACAAAATCAGTCGAAACTAAGCCTCTGTTTCCTAAACCAAAGCCTCCTTCATATTGACTATCTGCGGAGCCTCCACCCCATAAAAATCCACTTGGAAATGTGTAATCTTTCATTTGTTTTCTCCTCATTTATTTTTTACATTTTTAAAATAAAACTTTTCTATACCATATGTTTTATTTTTTCATTTTTTGAAAGCGTTTATTTTTTGATCATAAAAAAAGTTAACCAAAATGGTCAACTCATTAATCATATAAAGTAAAACTTAAATGATATACTAATGGATCAAACATTTTTGTATTAAATCCATAAGCATAACAATCATCATATTCTCCATCCCAATCATTATTTAATTGATCCAATAAACTTTGAACATTTTCTTTTTCTATTTGAAATGTCACAAAAAATTCACTCGCATTTTTTGTCACATTTGATTCTTTATATGGCGATATAGAAAAACGAGGATTGATTTTTAATAATTTTTCTTTTAACATTTGATAATCTTCATCTTTTTCACTAGACATAACAACATATAACGTTCCTAACAATTTTATTCTCCTTCATTCATAAATTTATTTAAATAGATCAAATATCCATCTGATCCATAATTCTTATTCCAAAATTGAATACTTTCTAAAATTCTTCCTAACAACATAAAATTCATGGTATAAATTGATTTTTTGTCTTCTTGAGATGCTAAATCAATTTCTGGATGATCTTTTAAAAGTTGTTCTCTTAATTCTTTATCTAAATAAGGATTACAATTCAAGATAAGTGGTTTTGTCATCTCAATTAAATCATCATCAATCGTATAAGATAAATCATATTGCTCATCTTGATAACATCCATACAAAATAACAATCCATGCTTTAACAATTTTTTCTATATGTCTTGAATTTAATCCATAATATTGTGCTTGTATAGATAAATTATTTTCAAAAGCATATAAACCTTCTAAATAAGGATCTTCATTTCCTTTTTCAATATGACCAAATTCTTTTCTTATCTTTTTTAATAACTTTTCTAGTTGTCTTTTATCGATATACTCTAAATCCTTTATGACATCCTGTTTTTAATGGCTCAATCAATTGACTCCATTTTTCTTCAGTTACTTTATTATTTTTTAAAGTATCAATGACCTGATTATGTAGATAAGGAGTCATTTTATCAATTGCCTGTTGTTCATCATAACCATTTTCTAATAATTGTTGATATACTTCAATAGTTACATCAACTTGATCAGTTGTTAACTGATTATTTAAAACTTCTCGATACTGTTCTTTTAAAATTTTCCATTCCATAAATATACCTCAATCTCTTATTATATAATATCATTATACATTAAAAATAAATGTTGTTTTTTCATTCTTTATAAGCTTCTTTAGGATTATGAGGGCTGTCTCTTATACACATC
>CAMFRJ010000124.1 GCA_945981915.1 uncultured Erysipelotrichaceae bacterium | reverse complement strand
GCTAAATATTTACAACAAGTCATCGAAAAAATTAGAAAGGAAGCAAAATAAAATGAAATTAGGAATTTTAGGGACAGGAATGATCGTCCATGATTTAATGCAAACATTTAATGAATTAGGAATAGAAGAAACATATTTATTTGCGACGACTCATTCCAAAGAAAAAGCAGAAAAATTGGTGAATGATTATCATTTAAATGGCGTCTATTATGATTATGATGATTTATTAAATAGTGATATTGATACTGTTTATTGTGCTTTGCCAAATCATTTGCATTATTCATTTTGTAAAAAAGCTCTAGAAAATCATAAACATGTGATTATTGAAAAGCCAATAACTGCCAATACAAGAGAATTGGAAGAATTAATTGATCTCGCAAATAAAAATCAATTGATGATCTTTGAAGCAGTTAATTTACATTATTTGCCTTCTTTTATTTCATTAAAAGAAGATGTGAAACAACTAGGAACACTTAAAATTGTGTCATTTAACTATTCACAATATTCATCAAGATATAATGCTTTTAAAGAAGGTCATATTTTACCAGCGTTTGATTATCATAAAGCAGGTGGTGCTTTAATGGATTTGAATGTTTATAATATCAATGCTATGATGGGATTATTTGGCAAACCAGCTAAGAGCCAATATTTGGCGAATATTGAAAAAAATATTGATACAAGTGGAATGATGATATTTGACTATCAAGATTTTAAAGCTATCGCTATTGGAGCGAAAGATTGTAAAGCACCATTAATGAATACAATTCAAGGTGACCAAGGAGCAATTGTTGTGAATTCTCCATTAAGTCAGATGTATGAATATAGTATTTATAGTAATGATGGAAAAATTCAAACAAAGACATTTGAAAAGAAGCATCGTTTATACTATGAATTTAAAGAATTTATACGTTTGATTGAAGAAAAAGATGTTCAAAAACAACAAGATATGTTGAAGCTATCCTTAATGATTGCACAGATTATGGAAGAAGGAAGAAAAAAAGAAGGGATCGTATTTGACAATGATCAATAATAAAATTGTATTAGGATATATTGGAAATGGAAAAAGTACAAATAGATATCATTTACCATTTGTATTGAAAAGAAAAGATAAATTTATTGTAAAAACAATTTATAATCCACGTATTCATCATGATGTTTGGAAAAAAATAGAATATGTGAATTATACTGAAAATTTAGATGATGTATTAAATGATCCAGAAATTGATATGGTGGTTGTTTGTACAAGTCATCATTATCATTACGAATATACAAAAAAAGTATTAGAAGCCAATAAGCATTGTTTATGTGAAAAACCGTTTATGGAAACATATGAGCAAGCAAAAGAAATATTTGATTTAGCGAAAAGCAAAGGATTATATTGTTCTGCATATCAAAACAGAAGATATGATAGTGATTTTTTAACGGTACAAAAAGTCATTGAATCAGGGAAACTAGGGGATTTATTAGAATTAGAGATGCATTTTGATTATTATCGTCCTGAAATACCAGAGAGTATTCACTGTTTTGACCCAGCGATGTCTTATTTATATGGACATGGATGTCATACATTAGATCAGGTCATTTCATATTTTGGAAAACCTGATTCGGTACATTATGATGTTAGACAAATATTAGGAACAGGAAGAATGAATGATTATTTTGATTTAGATCTATATTATGGAACATTAAAAGTTTCTGTTAAATCTTCGTATTTTAGAGTGAAATCAAGACCGTCTTTTATTGTTTATGGAAAAAAAGGTATGTTTGAAAAATACCATAAAGATAGACAAGAAGAACATTTAAAAGTGTTCTATATGCCTGATCATGAAGATTTTGGTAAAGATTTACCTGAACATTATGGGACATTAACTTATTATGATGATCAAGGTGTTTATCATGAAGAAAAAGTTCCAAGCGTCAATGGAGATTATGCTTGTGTCTATGATGGTATATATGATTGTCTTGTTTATGGGAAAAAACAAGTGATTGAACCATGGCAAACATTATTACAAATGGAAATGTTAGAAACAGGAGTTAAAGGTTTAAAATAATGAAAACGAAGAAGTATTTCTTTTTTGATATTGATGGAACACTAACTGATTTAAAGACAAAACAAATAGTTCCATCAGCAAAAAAGGCAATTGAATTATTACAACAAGCAGGACATTTTGTCTGTATCAATACAGGTAGAGCACATTATAAAGCCGAACAATCTAGAAAAGAATTAGGTTTTGAAAATATGATTTGTAATGGTGGAAATGGTCTTGTCATCGATGGTGAATTGAAAGAAAATATACCCCTAGATCGAAATAATGCTTTAAAAATAATTGCGGAAGCAAAAGAAAAAGGGATTGGTTATTTAGTCGCAATCAATGATTCTATTGAAGTCTATAGTGAAAATGATTTATTTATTCAACAAGTTGGTTTTAGAAAAGAACCAACAACCTATATTTTTGATAAGAATTTTGATTATCAACAAGTCATTAATTTTTATAAAATATATTTGGCATTAGATCAAAAAGATGAAAGTTCATTCAAAACATTACCATTATTAGGTTCTTTAAGATTTGAAAAAGAATATTTGATGTTTCAGCCTGATAATAAAAAAGGTGGTATTATCAAAATGATGGAATTATTAAATGCTCCCTTAGAAGATGTCATTGTCTTTGGAGATGATTATAATGATTTAGATATGTTTGATAAAGAATTATGGACTTGTGTGGCAATGGGAAACGCTTGTGATGCGTTAAAAGAAAAAGCAACGTATATTGCAGATCAAAATATTTATGATGGTATTTATAAAATATGCCAAGAAAAAAAGTGGTTTTAACCCAATGTCATTAAGTTAAGCAATTTGATGATAAAGAGGGTACATATAATGTCTTCCTCTTTATCATATTTTTTATATAGCAGGATATTTTTTGTTGAGAATATCTTGTTGTTGTTTTGTGAGTACGCCTTTATCTACATAATATTGGACTGTTGCTTTGAGTGTAGATGCGTAACTTAAATATTCACCATCATTTAATTGATCTAATTTTTCTACAATAGCAATGATTTTTGAAATTCCTTCAGGAAGTTCGAAATCAATTTGGATATCATCTTTAATATAATTATATTTCATGTTTTTCACTCCTTGAACATATTATAACATGAATAATGATTATACTTTCATTAAATTTTTGAGTATAATGGTATATATAGGAGGAAAAAGTATGAAAGTTTTATTAGTTAATGGGGGACCTCATGTCAAGGGATGTACAAATAGAGCGTTACAAGAAATTGAAAAAGCTTTAAATGAAGAAGAAATTGAGACTATGATTTATCATATTCCAAATAAAGAGTTGCAAGATTGTATTGCATGTTTAAATTGTCGAAAGACAGGCAAGTGTGTTTTTAATGACTGTGTGAACGAATTTACAGCTCTAGCAAAAGAAGCAGATGGATTTGTATTCGGCTCACCAGTTTATTATGCACATCCTACAGGGAAACTTTTAAGTTTTATGGATCGTGCATTCTATAGTGCAAAAGGAAACTTTGTGCATAAACCAGCTGCTGCTATTACTTCATCTAGAAGAGCAGGCAGTGTTACAAGTATGGATGTGATTAATAAACATTTTAGTATTAGTGAAATGCCTATTATTACATCAAATTATTGGAATGAAGTTCATGGACATTGTCGAGAAGATGTTGAAAAAGATGAAGAAGGTTTAGCAACAATGTATGCTTTAGGTAAAAATATGGCTTGGATTCTAAAATGTATTGAAGCTGGTAAAAAAGCAGGAATTGAGTCACCTCAAAACGTAAAAAAGACAACAAATTTTATCAAATAATGCTTTAAAAGCATGAATAATCATATAGTATAAGTATTAGACATTATGTTATACTTTTTATAAAATGAAAGTGTCAAAAAAACACTTTCATTTTTTTAGGAGGAAACAAATGGAAAATAAAAATATAAAACATTGGATTGTTTTAATATGTTGTTGTGGTTTAGCAGGAGCATCAATTGGAATATCAATTAATACTTCTGGAGTTTTTTATGAACCTGTAGCAAAATCTTTAGGAATATTAAGAGGAGATTATGCAATGCATATGACGATTTTTTCTATCGTTACTGCAGTAACATCATTATTTATTCCACGTATTCTTAAAAAGGATAATTATAAATTATTGCTTACAATAGGTGTTATTGCAGGAACTGTCTCTACAGCTGCTATGTCTTTAGGACATCAGTTATCGACTTTTTACATATTAGGGGCTATAAGAGGGATGAGTACGGGAATATTTTCTGCCGTGACACTGACTATGGTTATTAATAACTGGTTTAGTGAAAAACATGGTCTAGCAACCAGTATTGTCTTTTCGACGAGCGGTTTAATGGGAACATTATTATCTCCTGTTCTTACAAAATGTATTGTATTATTTGGTTGGCAAACAACTTATCTGATTAAAGCAGGAATTTTATGTTTATTATGCTTACCAGCAATATTATATCCTTATCATTTTATTCCTGAAGATGATGGATTACTTCCATATGGATATCAAGAACATGATCAAATTCAAGAAAAGAAGATAGATACGAAGTTTAACTATATTCAATTTGCGTTTATTGCTTTCTTTATTTATGCAATCTTTAGTGCTTTTGTAACAGGGGTGACACAACATCTTCCAGGCTTTGCGAAGTCTATTGGAATGTCAGTGTCAACAGGAGCTTTGCTTTTATCAGCAGGAATGGCAGGAAATATTACATCAAAGATCATTATTGGTATCTTATCTGATAAGATTGGAGCATTAAAATCATCAATGGTTATGATGGTTATCAATGTTGTATCAATTATCTTACTTTTAACAACATCGTCATCTGCTATCATGATCATGGCTGCTTTTATGTTTGGTTCATGTTATTCAATTGGAGCTGTAGGTTTACCTTTGCTTACAAAATATTTCTTTGGAACTGATTATTATAATCAAGTTTTCCCAAAAATTTCTTTTGCAAGTAATATGGGAGCGGCAATTTCATTATCACTTATTGGTTATGTCTATGATTTCTTTGGATCATATTATTATGCATTTTATTTGGTTCTTGCAATTCTTATTATTGAATTTATTTTATTATTTAT
>CAMFRJ010000123.1 GCA_945981915.1 uncultured Erysipelotrichaceae bacterium | reverse complement strand
GTGTTTACTTTGTTTAAAATGTTTTGTTGGATAGTTGTGATGCCAATAAGAGCAATCTGGTGTTTATTAATGGCGTTAACTGGACATTATAAATAATCTCAATTTTTTATGATTTCATTTATTAAAAAGCTACTAATGCTTCATAGACTGATGAAGCTTTTTTATTTATAATAGATATAAGGAGGACGTTTTATGAAGAAATATTTAGCTTTTGATGTAGGTGGAACTTCTGTGAAATATGCAGTTGTTGATAGTGAAGGAAATGTAAGTCAAAGTTCAAAATTTATGACACCAGATACATTGGATAAGATGTATCAAGAAATGAAAAAAGTATTTGATGAACATCAGGATGTTGAAGGATTGGCTTTATCTATGCCTGGTGCAGTAGATAGTGATGGTGGTGTTATTTATGGTTCAAGTGCTTTAGATTATATTCATGGACCTAATATCAAAAAGGATTTAAGTGAACTTGTTGGAAAACCTGTAGAATTTGAAAATGATGCCAACTGTGCGGCTTTAGCAGAGGTTTGGAAAGGTGCTGCTAAAAATGAACAAGATTGTTGTTTTATTGTCAGTGGAACTGGCATTGGTGGTGCAGTGATCAAAGATAGACATGTTCACCATGGTGATCATTTACATGGTGGTGAATTTGGATATATGATCATGCGTTATGATGAAACAAAACAACGTTATTATACTTGGTCAGATGATGGTTCAACTGTTGCTGTTGTGAAAAGAGTGGCAAAGGAATTAGGTGTTGATTATCATAGTTTAGATGGAAAAGATATTTTTGATCAAGCAGATAATAATAGTGTTTATAAGAAATATGTTGATAGTTTTTATCATACACTAGCAATGGGTATTTATAACTTACAATATGCTTATGATCCAAGCATGATTGTTATCGGTGGAGCAGTTTCAATAAGACCAGAATTATTAGATAAGGTCAATGAACAATTAGATATTATCTTTGGTCAATTGACTCATGCAAAGGTAAGACCAAATATCAAAGTTTGTGAATTTGGAAATGATGCCAATATGATTGGTGCAGTTTATCATTATATGCAAAGACATTCATGAGGTTCATTTACAGGACATATTGATTCACTATAATACATCCAGGAGGAATGAATATGAAGAATGCACCTCGTATTGATACGAAATTAAGAAAACATACAATATTTGTTCCTGAAGTTTATCGAGAAGCTTCAGGAATTATTATTAATGGAAAAAGAATAAAATCATTGATTTTTTCTACTGATGTCGCTGTGATTGCCAACTGTAATGGTGATGCAGTCATTGCTGTTTATCCTTTTACACCTACCTTACAAATCGCAAGTGCTATTATTTCGGTAGCACAAAGACCTGTCTTTGTTGGAGTCGGTGGTGGAACGACATATGGTGATAGAGTAGAATCTATTGCTTTGGATGCCGAATTACATGGAGCGACTGCTATTGTCTTAAATGCACCAACGAAAACAGAATTTGTGAGAGAGTTGGTGGAAAAAATTGATATTCCTGTTGTTTTAACAGTCGTTTCTTTAGATGAAAATCTTAAAGAGCGTATGTATGAAACAAATGCGGATATTATTAATGTATCGGGTGGAAAAAATACAGTAGATATCGTGAAAAAAATAAGAGAAATCGATAAAGATTTTCCAATCATTGCTACAGGTGGACCAACTGAAGAAACAGTTGCTCAAGTCATTCATGCTGGAGCTAATGCAGTCACTTTTACACCACCAAGCAATGGAGAAATTTTTAAAGAATTGATGGAAGATTATCGACAAAGATGTAAGAAATAAGAGGATATGATCATGAAATATGCGATTATAACGGGAGCAAGTTCTGGTATTGGACAAGAATTTGCAAGACAATTAGATCAACAGGGATATGAATTATTACTTGTTGCAAGAAGAAAAGAACGTTTATTAAAACTCAAAGATGAATTAAAACATGCTTATGTCTTTGTGGCTGATTTATCTAAAGAAGAACAATGTTATCAATTGTTTGATTTTGTCAAAGATAAAGATATTGATTTGTTTATCAATAATGCTGGTTTTGGTGATTGTGGTGAGTTTGTTGAAACAGATTTAGAAAAAGAAAAACAAATGATACAATTAAATATCAAAGCATTACACATTTTAATGAAACTCTTTTTACAAAAAATGGTTAAGAAAGATCATGGACGAATTTTAAATGTGGCTTCTAGTGCAGGTTTGATGCCAGGAGGTCCATATATGGCGACCTATTATGCCACAAAGTCCTATGTGACAAGTTTAACACGTGGTGTGGCTAGGGAGTTAAAAGAAAAGAAGAGCCATGTTTATGTTGGATGTTTATGTCCTGGACCTGTGCATACTGAATTTAATGAAGTTGCTCAAGTAGAATTTGCATTAAAAGGAATTACTCCCCAATATTGTGTTTCTTATACACTCAAAATGATGAATAAAGGAAAAGTGACAATTGTTCCTAGTTTGTTGATGAAAACAGCAACAACTGCAGCAAAATTTGTTCCTGCTGCTTTATGTGTTGTCTTTGTTGCTCATCAACAGAAAAAGAAAATGTATCATGAATAAAACGCTTTTAAGCGTTTTATTTTTTATCATCACTTTTACTTGTTTAATTATAATGACATTTGGTCAACTTTTTTATATAATAAAAGCTAAGGAGTGAAAAAAATGAAACAATATTTAGATATGTGTCAATATATATTAGAAAATGGACAAGATCGTGATGATCGTACAGGAACAGGAACAAGAAGTGTTTTTGGTTACCAGACAAGATATGATTTGAGTGATGGCTTTCCATTATTGACAACAAAAAAGATGTTTTTAAGACCAATTGCTGAAGAATTGCTTTGGTTTATCAAAGGTGATACGAATATTAAATATTTGGTTGATAGAAATGTGAAAATATGGAATGAATGGCCATATGAGATCTTTAAGAAATCTGCTGATTATCAAGGAGAAACATTAGAAGAGTTTGTTGCAAAGATCAAAGAGTTACCAGCTGATGATCCTTTTGTGATGAAATATGGTGAATTAGGACCTGTTTATGGAAGACAATGGCGTAATTTCAATAATCAAGGTATTGATCAGGTTTCAAAATTAGTAGACTCACTTACAAACAATCCTTTTTCAAGAAGACATATTATTTGTGCTTGGAATCCTGCAGAAGTGGATGAAATGGCTTTACCACCATGTCATGCCTTCTTACAGTTTTATGTCAGCAACGATAAAAAATATTTGAGCTGCCAATTATATCAAAGAAGTGCGGATACTTTCTTAGGAGTTCCTTTTAATATTGCTTCATATGCTTTATTTACAGCTATGTTAGCACAGGTTTGTGGTTATCAGGCAAAAGAATTTATTCATACAATAGGTGATGCACATATTTATAAGGATCATTTTGATGTTGTGAAAGAACAAATTTCAAGACAGCCACTTCCAAAATGCCAATTGATATTAAATCCTCATGTGAAATCTATTTTTGATTTTACAATTGATGATATAAAGATAGAAAACTATCAATCTCATGGAAAACTTGTAGGGAAGGTGAGTGTATAATGATAAGTATTATTGTAGCAACTGATGATAATTTATTGATAGGGAAAAAGGATTCTGCTAATGGAATGCCATGGAATGTTCCAGAAGATTCGAAACATTTTAAAGAAACGACTGTAGGAAAAACCATTTTAATGGGATTGACCACATATCAGGCTATTGGTAGACCATTACCAAATAGAAAAACAATTGTTGTTTCTTTTGATAAGTTTGAAGATGAGCGAGTAGAAGTCAGATATGATCTTAAAGAAGTTATTCAAGAATATAGAGAAAAAGGAGAAGATCTGTATATTTCTGGAGGAGCATCAATCTATCAACAATCTTTACCATTAGTTGATCAACTTTTAATTTCTAGAATACCTGGGACACATACGGGAGAAACATATTTTCCTGATTTTAGCGAATATGGATTTCAATTAGTAGAAGAAAAACCTTTTCAGACATTTACTTTACAGGTCTATCGAAAGGGATAAAAGATGAAACGTATAGCATTAGTTGTTTTAAGAGTGATTTTTCAATTACCATACTGGTGGTTTTATAAATTAAAATCTTATGCAAATAGAAAGGTTTATCCTACAATTGATGAAGGATATCATTTTTGTCATCAAATCGCACAAATTATTATTAAAAAAGCAAGAGTAGAGTTAGAATGTTCAGGTTTGGAAAATTTACCACAAGATCAAAGTTATTTGATAACACCTAATCATCAAGGAATGTTTGATATTGTTGCTTTATTTGCAACTCATGATAAAACTTTAAAATTTGTTTTAAAGAAAGAATTAGCTTCTACAATCTTAATCAAAGATGTTGCCAAAACATTAGAATACTATCCTTTAGATAGAAAAAGCATCAGAGATGGTGCAAGAATGGTGAAAAAAGTCACACAGGAAATTAAAGAAGGATATAGTTATTGTATTTTTCCTGAAGGGACACGTTCCAAAAAAGGAAATCAATTAGGTGAATTTAAAGGGGGAACTTTTAAAATTGCCGCTAAATCAAAATGTCCTGTTGTACCAGTTGCATTGATTGATTGTTTTAAAGTTTTTGATAATAACACAATTAAAAAGGTCAAAGTACAAATTCACTATTTAAAACCAATTGAATATGAAGAGTATAAAGAATTATCAACAAATGAGCTAGCACAATTGGTTCAAAAGAGAATTAGCACATTTATTAAAGATAAAGGAAAATAAAATGTTTATTCAAGTTCATGGAATAAGACTTTATTATGAAAAAATAGGAACTGGAAAACCTTTGATTCTTGTTCATGGAAATGAAGAACATCATCGTATTTTTGATAATGCTGCTGAAATCTTAAAAAAGCATTATACTTTATATTTGGTAGATTCGAGAGGACATGGACAAAGTGATAAGGTGGATGAATACCATTATCAAGATATGTGTGATGATATGATTGATTTCATACAACAGTTATCATTGAAAGATGTCACATATATGGGAAGTAGTGATGGAGCAATTATTGGTATGCTCATTGCTTCTCAAAACCCTTCGTTGATTTCTCGTTTGATCTTGGCAGGACCTAATACAAAACCTCAAGGAG
>CAMFRJ010000122.1 GCA_945981915.1 uncultured Erysipelotrichaceae bacterium | reverse complement strand
GTTCAAATTCATGTAATTTTTCTTCAGTCATCTTACCAGCATTATATTGCCCAACCGCTTCAAATAATGAAGATAAGCATGTTCTTTTTCCATCCATTTTTCTTCCCGCTAACATTGGACCACCAGAAACAAAAATTGTTGGAATATTCACTCTGGCTGCTGCCATCAACAAACCAGGAACATTTTTATCACAGTTTGGAATCATAACCAAACCATCAAATTGATGTGCTTGTGCTAATGCTTCTGTACTATCAGCAATCAATTCACGTGTAACGAGTGAATACTTCATTCCTGTATGATTCATGGCAATACCATCACACACAGCAATAGCAGGAACTTCTACAGGGATTCCTCCTGCTAGATAAACACCTTTTTTCACTGCTTCACATATCTTATCTAGATTCATATGACCAGGTACAATTTCATTATATGAATTGACAACCCCAATCAAAGGTCTTTGTAATTCTTCATCTGTATACCCTAATGCATTAAATAATGATCGATGAGGAGCTCTTTCAGTTCCTTTTTTGACAAAATCACTTTTCATCCCTATTTCCTCCTATAAATTTTCAACAATAAGGTCACCCATTTTTGAAGTTGACACTAATGTTTTTCCTTCAGACATGATATCAGTCGTACGATATCCTTGTTTTAATACTTTTTCAATAGCCGCTTCAATATCATTAGCTTCTTGATCTAAGTCAAATGAATAACGAAGCATCATCGCAGCTGATAAAATCGTTGCAATAGGATTTGCAATATTTTTACCAGCAATATCAGGAGCACTACCATGACTTGGTTCATACATTCCAAATGCATCTTCTCTAAGTGATGCACTAGAAAGCATACCAATTGAACCTGTCACCATACTCGCTTCATCTGATAAAATATCTCCAAACATATTTTCTGTTAAAATAACATCAAATTGTTTTGGATCTTTCACTAACTGCATGGCACAGTTATCCACTAACATATGTTCTAAAGTCACTTCTGGATAATCTTTTGCCACTTCTTCAACAACCTTTCTCCATAAACGAGAAGTATCTAATACATTGGCTTTATCAACACTTGTGACTTTTTTTCTTCTTTTCATAGCTATATCAAAACCACGTTTGGCAATTCTTTTAATTTCAGCTTCACTATAGCTCATTGAATCACGTGCAACCATTTGACCATCTTCATTTTCAGTTGAACGTTTTCCAAAATATAATCCACCTGTTAATTCTCTCATGATCATCATATCGAAGCCCCCTTCGGTTAATTCTTCTTTTAAAGGGCAAGCTCCTTTTAATTCATCATAAAGATAAGCAGGTCTTAAATTCGCAAATAAACCTAATTCTTTTCTAATTTTTAATAAACCAGCTTCTGGTCTTAATGATGGTTCTAACTGATACCAAGGAGATGTTGTTGTATCTCCACCAATAGAACCAAGTAAGACACTGTCACTGTTTTTCGCAATTTCTAAAGCTTCATCACTTAATGGGACACCATAAGCATCAATAGAGCATCCTCCCATTAAGATTTGTGTATAGTTGAATTGATGATGATATTTTTGAGCAATCGCATCTAAAACTTTCATTGCTTCTGTAACAATTTCAGGACCAATACCATCACCTTTAATAACCGCAATATTTTTTTCCATGATTCTATCCCCTATTTTTTCTTAGCGTTGACATAATTAACCAAACCATCTAAGTCAATCATTTTTTGTAAGAATTCTGGGAATGGCTGACTTTGATAAGTTTCATTTTTTGTTTTATTTGTGATAACACCTGTTGAAAAATCAACATCAATATCATCACCTGGTTCAATTCTTTCAGCCGCTTCTACACATTCCATAATTGGAAAACCAATATTAATAGAATTACGATAGAAAATACGCGCAAAGCTTTTCGCAATAACACATTTGACACCTGCAGTTTTCAAACATAGTGGAGCATGTTCTCTAGAAGAACCACAACCAAAGTTTTGTCCTGCTACGATAATATCACCCTGTTCTACAGTTGAAGCAAAATCAGGATCAATATCTGCCATTGCATGTGACGCTAACTCTTTAGCATCATATGAATTTAAATAACGAGCTGGGATAATGACATCTGTATCCACATTATCTTTATATTTATAGACTTTCATTATTGTTCACCTACTTTTTCAGGATTTGCGATATATCCAGCAATCGCACTTGCTGCTGCAACTTGAGGAGAAGCTAAATAAATTAATGATTCAGTATCTCCCATACGTCCTACAAAGTTACGATTTGAAGTAGAAACGCATTTTTCACCTTTACACATAACACCCATATGTCCACCCATGCAGGCACCACAACTTGGTGTATTGAAAGCACATCCTGCTTCTACAAAAATTTCTGCAAGTCCTTCTTGAATACATTGTAAGAAGATTTTTTGTGTGGCTGGAATAACCATGACTCTCACTTCTGGATGTACTGTTTTTCCTTTTAAGATAGCTGCTGCTTTTCTTAAATCTGACATTCTTCCATTTGTACATGATCCAATAACAACTTGATCAATATAAATTTTATCCATTGCTTCTACTTCATCAATTGTATGACCGTTCCCTGGTAAATGTGGAAAAGCAATTGTTGGTCTTACTTTTGATAAATCAATTGTGATTGTTTGTTCATATTGAGCATCTTCATCTGCTTCATAAATTTTATATTCTTTTGTTGAATGTTCTTTCATATAAGCAATCGTTTGATCATCAACAGGGAAAATACCATTTTTTGCCCCTGCTTCAATAGCCATATTACAAATAGTAAAACGATCATCCATTGTTAAATATTGAATACCATCGCCCACAAATTCCATTGATTTATATAAAGCCCCATCAACACCAATTTGCGAAATGATATGTAAAATAATATCTTTACCACTGACATATTCCGTAGGTTTTCCTGTTAAAACAAATTTGATTGCACTTGGAACTTTAAACCAAAGTTCACCAGTTGCCATACCTGTAGCAATATCAGTTGTTCCTACACCTGTCCCAAAAGCTCCTAAAGCCCCATATGAACAAGTATGAGAATCAGCACCAATGATACATTGTCCTGCAACAACAATCCCTCTTTCTGGTAAGATTGCATGTTCCACACCACATTTTCCTTGAATCATGTGATTTGTCAAACCTTGTTCTCTTTGAAAATCTTGAATATCTCTTGCATTTTGAGCAGATTTGATATCTTTATTAGGAGTAAAATGATCTGGTACTAAAACCACTTTATCCTTGTCAAATACTTTATCCGCCATTTTATAAAATATTGGTAATGCCATTGGACCAGTAATATCATTTGCCATAACGACATCTAACTTTGCTTCAATAAGTTGTCCTGGTACAACATGATCCAATCCAGCATGATCTGCCAATATCTTTTGTGTCATTGTCATTGCCATAATTATAAATCCCCTTTCCTTAAAACCTTAGTAAGTTGTCACTAGAAAGTGCAACACTTTCTAATGACAACACACCAAAGTGTGTTGTGAATTAATTAGTTGTTAATTAATTTGTCTTCATCAGACCAGCTATATAAGCTTCTGATTTCAGCTCCAACTTTTTCAGATGGATGTTCAGCAGCTAATTTTCTCATAGCTTTGAAATGAGCTTGACCACCTGCTGCAGACATGTCTAATAAGAAATCTTTTGCGAAAGTACCATCTTGGATATCTGATAAGATTTTTTTCATAGCTTTCTTAGTATCTTCTGTGATGATTTTTGGTCCAGTAATATAATCACCATATTCTGCAGTGTTAGAAATTGAATATCTCATTCCAGAGAATCCTGATTGATAAATTAAATCAACGATTAATTTCATTTCATGTACACATTCAAAATATGCATTTCTTGGATCATATCCAGCTTCTACTAATGTTTCAAAACCAGCTTGCATTAATGCACAAACACCACCACATAATACAGCTTGTTCACCGAATAAGTCAGTTTCAGTTTCTACTCTAAATGTAGTTTCCAAAATACCAGCTCTTGCTCCACCGATAGCAGCACCATAAGCTAATGCCATATCTTGTGCTTTTCCTGTATAATCTTGTTCAACAGCGATTAAGCAAGGAGTTCCTTTTCCAGCTTGATATTCACTTCTTACAGTGTGTCCTGGAGCTTTAGGAGCAATCATAGTGACGTCAACATTCTTTGGTGGTACGATTTGTCCAAAATGAATATTGAAACCATGAGCAAACATTAACATGTTTCCTTCTTCTAAGTTTGGTTCAATTGATTCTTTATATAATTTTGCTTGCAATTCATCATTGATTAAGATCATGATAATATCAGCTTGTTTAGCAGCTTCAGCAGAAGTGAAAACTTCAAATCCTTGTTCTTCAGCTTTTTTCCATGATTTAGATCCTTCGTATAATCCAATAATTACATTAACTCCTGATTCTTTCAAGTTTAATGCATGTGCATGTCCTTGTGAACCATATCCAATGATAGCAACAGTTTTACCATCTAATAAAGATAAGTCACAATCTGATTCATAAAAAATTTTTGCCATTTTTCTTTTCCCCCATTTTCTTTTTATGACTTTTTATATATCAACATGGCTAAGACCTCTACGCATACCACTTAATCCAGTACGCACGATCTCAGTTACATTGAAACCATTTAACATTGTTAATAACTGATCAACTTTTCTTGTATTACCAGTTACTTCAATGATGAGTGATGTCGGTGCGACATCAATAATACGTGCTCTAAAGATATCAACAATTGATACAATTTGTGATCTTTGACTTTCATCTGCATCAACCTTGATAAGCACCAATTCTCTATATACAGAGTTATCTGGATCCAATTGTTGGATTTCGACAACTTCAACTAACTTTCCTAACTGCTTTTCAATTTGTGTTAAAATCTGTTCATCACCAAGAGCCACAACAGTGATACGAGACATTCCCTCAATATTTGTTTTACCAACAGATAAACTATCAATGTTGTAACCTCTACGACTAAACAAACCAGCCACACGATTTAAAACACCTGGATTATTTTCAACTAACAACGATAAGACAAGTCTATTCATTTGAAATCCTCCTATTTTCTTAAACGTTTATGAATACGATTCATTGCCGAAATCATCGCTTTAATTGTTGCAGTTGTAAT
>CAMFRJ010000121.1 GCA_945981915.1 uncultured Erysipelotrichaceae bacterium | reverse complement strand
GTATAAGAGACAGATTCTTCAATATAATAATTTGTATTTTCTTTTTTCCAGCAAACAAAATAATTTCTTTGAATAGGCTTACCATATCGATATAAAGGGATTCTTTTTATTCCTGGATGTATTTGAGGTAATGTTCCAATGGCATCTATTGGTAAAAAGCCTCTATTTCCTAAAACCATCATTCTTGCTTGTTCTAAATTGTCTGCATATAAAAATTTATTTGAGAGTCTTAATGTATTCTGATAAAAATCTGTTTCTGATTGAGCATTCTCTTTAGATGTAATAATGATACATGACATCTTTTTTAAATCATCTATTGTCAATTGTTCTTTTTGACTTAATGGTTCCTTTGTAGAAATTTCTACATAACAATCACAATTTTTTAATTCATAATTATAGTAATCATTATGATATGCTCGTCTTTGTTCACTTAATTTCATATCGATCTGATGATTAATAAGCAAATGAAATAATTCTTCATGTGTTCCAGTAACAATAGAAATATTGACTTCTGGATATGTATTTGAAAATTCAGAAACAGCTTCTTGTAATTCAATTGCACTGTAATTTTTAGGATAGCCAATTCTTAAAGTTAACTCTTGATCCCTTCCTATTCTTATTGTTTCTTCTTTCAACGTCTCTAAATCTTCTATTAAGCTTTTTGCATGTCTATAAAAATATTCTCCTGCCGGCGTTATTTCAAAACTTCTATTTATTCTATTCAACAATTGAACACCTAATTCATCTTCTAATGATTTCATTTGTTGAGATATGGCTGATTGAGAAATATAGTTTAATTCTGCAGCTTTTGAAAAACTATGTGTTTCTACAATTGATATAAAATACTTCATTTGTTTATACATATTTTCACGATCCTTATATAGTCCTTTTTACAAATTAAATTATATCACTAATAAGACTTTTAAATCATCTGAAATAAGACAGTAATCATAGGCAATGTCACCAATGACAATAAAGTTGATACAAAAACAAGTTTAGATGCAAAAATAGCATTCCCATTATATTTTTGCGCTAACATAGCAGTTGTACTGGCTGCTGGCATTGCAGATAATAAAACACATAGGTTTGCTGGTAAAGCATCAATATGTAAAATTCTCACAATAAATAAAATTGTTAATGGCAATAAAATCAAACGATAAAAACTGTAAACAAAAGCATCTTTGTCAAAGAAACTTGCCTTATCAACCTCACTTAAAATACCCCCAATCACAAACATGCTTATAGCAGTATTACAGCTAGCTATTGCTGAGATAGTACGATTGATAGCAGTTGGTAAATAAATACCAAAGTGTTGTAAGATCATGACAACAACCCCTATATAGATAGCAATAATACAGGGATGTGTGAGAACCTGTATCAATACATGATTTGTCTTTTCTTTAGCAAATAAGGATAACCCAGCCGACCACATAAATATTCTTTGAGGAATTAAAAAAATAGAAGCATAGAGAAGCCCCATAGAACCAAAAACACCTTGTGCTACTGGCATTCCCATAAATCCGGCATTAGATACCATTGTTCCATATTGGCAACATATGCGCTTATCTTCATCTATTTTGTGATAAAACAAGCGATTAAACAAACTGTAAAGCATTTGAATACCAAAAGAGATAACTAAAATAAACAAACAAGATTTCAATAATTTTTCTTCTATATCTACTTGAAATGATTTGACGATCGCACAAGGTAAAATAACCATTAATACGATATTCGTTAATTGTGTTCTCGTTTGTTTACTGAAATAACCTTTTTTTGCTAACACATATCCCATCAACATCAATAAAAATATTTCTATTTGTAAAGATAACATCATTTCATCTCCGTTCTTGTTTTTAAATTATATCACTATAACAACACACTTTTTGTTATTTTAATTTTTTGAAAAAATTACACTTCCATTGACCTCATCTCACTTTATAAAGACCATTTTGTTCACTTTTTAATATCATTTGACACTAAAAAAAACTTCATATATAATGTAGTTGCCTAAATAATTGAGATTCCATAGGACAAAAAAAGGAACGGTGTGTTCGTTCCTTTTTTGATTGACTGTTATCTTTCATTTTTTCCATCAAGCCACTTACAAATCGTATGTATGATAATACCTACTGTGATTTGGATGAATCCTCTCATAATTGAGATAATGACCTCCATAGGACTTCACCTCCCTTCCTTTTGAACGGAGGTTGATAACAGCTTTTTTATTATATCAAATGTTTATATGATTTTATTTATTTAGAACAACATGGTCATAAAAATAAAAATCCACTAATTCACGAAAACTAGTGGACTTGATTGGTTAACATTTACTATTAAAAATTATCCTGCTTGTAAAATCTTACAATAGTATCAACAATTGCATCTATTCCTAAATCACTATTCAATGTGAGATCAAAATTTTTTATTTGACCCCATTTATTCGTTGTGTAGTAATGATAATATGTGCTACGTTTTTTATCTTTTGATAAAACATACTTCTTATATTGATCATGTTTTTCCTGATAATCAAATTGCACACGTTTTATCCTCGATTCAAGTGGTGCATGAATAAAGACTTTCAAGACATGATCATAATCTTCTAACACATAATCAGCAATTCCATTAACAATAATACATGAGCCTTTCTGTGCAATATGACGAATGACTTTTGATTGTGTAATAAACACTTGATCATATAATGGTAGTGAATTCGCTGTTGTCGCAAACGAATACATAAAACTTGATGTTTTTTCTTCTGCATTTTTTCTGATCGTTTCAATATCATAGCCTAATTCTTTAGCTACCATATCAATAATTTCATTGTCATAATATTGAATACCTAATTTTTCAGATACCTTTTTTGCAATAATTCTTCCTGCTGAACCATACTCTCTCGCAATAGTAATAATTTTACTCATTATTTTCTCTCCTTTTGTATTGTTTTTTATGATCTCTGTCTAATAGTTTAAAGATATAGATGATACAAATAATAGAAATCACAAATGTTAAAGCATCTGAAACTGGCATAGAATATAAAACACCATCTAAGCCAAAGAAAAGTGGTAAAATCAAAGCAAATCCCACCCCAAAAATCACTTCACGAATCATTGATAAAGCAGTTGAAAGAAGTGCTTTTCCAAGTGATTGTAAATAGATAAATGCTGATTTGTTCACAGTTGCAAGTACCATTGTACATAAATAAACTCTAAATGATTTCACGGCAAAATCAGTATAAATCATACTTTCATTAGCAGCACCAAAGATTGAAATTAATTGTGTTGGGAAGAATTCTACAATAAGTGTGGCAACAAAACCAACAATTGCTTCTCCTACTAATAAATATATGAATAATTTTTTTGCTCTATCATATCTTTTTGCTCCTACATTATACCCAACAATGGGAATACATCCTGCTGCCATTCCCACACAAATAGAAATGACTATTTGAAAAAACTTCATAACAATTCCCACAACTGCCATCGGAATTTGGGCGTATTGTGGTTGTGAAAAAACAGGATCTAATGCACCATATTTTCTTATCATATTATTTATAGCTGCCATCGCTGCAACTAATGAAATTTGTGATAAGAAACTACAAATACCTAATGGTATGAATTTTTTTATTAATCCAAAATTCAAAGTAAAACTATCTTTTTCTAAATGAATGGCTTTCATATGACATAAATACCAAATAGAAAGAACAGCTGTGATGATTTGTCCTAATACTGTTGCTACTGCTGCACCCATCATTCCCCGTTTAAAAATAAAGATAAATATAGGATCTAATATAATATTAATGATTGCACCTATTACAGTTGCAGCCATCGCAAATTGAGGACTCCCATCACTTCTTATAATAGGATTCATGGCTTGGCCAAACATATAGAAAGGAATTCCCATTGTGATATACATAAAATATTCTTGGCTATGCATAAATGTTTTTTCATTCACCCCTCCACCAAAAGCATGAATAATAGATGTTTGAAAAATAAAATAGATGATTGTTAAAATAAGACTGCTTATAACAGTTAATACAATTGCATTTCCTATACTTTTATGAGCACTGTCTGTATTTTTAGCACCTAAACAGATACTGACAAAAGCACAACAGCCATCTCCAATCATAACAGCTATTGCTAAAGCAATAATCGTTAAAGGAAAAACAACAGTGTTTGCTGCATTACCATATGATCCTAAATAACTCGCATTTGCTATAAAAATTTGATCAACAATATTATAAAGTGCAGCGACTAATAATGAGATAATACACGGTATAGCATATTTGCTCATCAGTGTTGATAGCTTTTCATTGACAAGAAAAGCATTTTTGTTTAATTCATTCATTTCATGACCTCCTTAAAAAATAAAAAATGAGTTATCTCTTGCAATTGGATTTACATCCTGCAAAAGATAACTCATTGCGTAGAAAGTTTAACATATTCTATTTTTTTTCGTAAGATTTATTTTTTATTTTTCATTTAATTTTGCATATTCCTGCGCAATTAAACTACCAACAAACTGTAATTGATATGGATGACTTCCTTGATCTTGTAAAGATTCAAAAGAAATAATTTCATCTACAAAATCAGGATAGTGTTCTTTGTTGCTTGATATCATCCATATTTTAGGTGCATACAATTTCTTTTTTAATTCTCTTAAATCTTGATAATCAAAATATGATCCTGTGTAAGAAAAAATAATAATCAAATCATTTTGATTTCCATTAACAATATAATCTATTTGTTGTAAGTAGGAAATATTAGTATAAACCTGTTTCCCTAACATTAACAAATCACTTTGTAGATTCATTGCCACACTTCCTGCTTTTAACAACCCAAATAAAGCAATTTTTTGATATTGATGAATATCTTGACAAAGTTTCAATATTTGATTTTTGTTAATAGTTTTTTCAACCATAGTTATGCTTTCTGTTATTTTTTGATTATAGTCATGAATTCTTTGTTCAAATGTTTTTGAATCTGACTGTTCTTCAAAATAAAATTGTGAACAATTCAATAATTCTTTTAATTCAGCAAAGTCTCTTAATCCGATTTCTTTACAAAAACGGGAGATAGAACTCATAGCAACATGACATTTATCTGCCATTTCTTTAATACCAATGTTTTGTACTTC
>CAMFRJ010000120.1 GCA_945981915.1 uncultured Erysipelotrichaceae bacterium | reverse complement strand
ATGGAGAGAGTCTTTTTTGATTAAAAAAATACATTAAATGAAAAAATATATTTTAATAATGTTATGTTTTCTCTTGTTAACAGGTTGTCAAACAAGAGAAAATATTGATGATACAGATGAAAAACTATATCAACAGTATCAAAAATATTACACACGGCTAAAAAAACATAAAGATTTTGTAACATCGATTGATGAATGTTCTATTTCTTTAATTTTAAATAAAACTAACAAAAACAATACACGTTATGATATTATCATTGATCAACCTCTTCATGAAATGAAAAATATTAAAGCTATTGCTTATATTAAAGAAGAAAAGAAATATAATCCTCCAAGTATAGGTTTATTAGAAGAACAGAGTTTTTCTTTAAAACCAAATGTGATTGATAAAGAAAAAGGAATTTATAAAGGGATTAATTTATCTGGAATGACCATTTATGAACAATTTTCAGTTAAATTATATTTAACTTATTCCTATCAAAACAAACTCATTGAAAGGTATGTTATTTTATATGGTGATGCGTTTAGATAAATTGTTAGCTCATTATGGAATTGGGACTAGAAAAGAAGTAAAAAAGTATATTAAGAAGGGATATGTGAAAGTGAATTCTCAAATCATCAAAAAAGATGATTTTAAAGTAGATATCATACATGATGCTATTACTTTTCAAGATGAATCTATCTATTATCAACCTTTTGTTTATCTTATGCTTCATAAACCAGCAGGCTGCGTTTGTGCAACAAAAGATAATGTTCATCAAACTGTTATTGACTTGATTGAAGGATATGAAAATTATGATTTATTTCCTGTGGGCAGATTAGATAAAGACACTGAAGGATTAGTAATTCTCACAAATGATGGAGACTTTGCTCATAAACTCCTTTCGCCTAATCGTCATCATGCAAAGTTATATTATGCACATATTAATGCTCGTATTACAGACGAAGATATTCAGGCGTTTCATGATGGTGTCGTGATCGATGGTTATCGTTGTTTTCCTGCTCATTTATCACTGATAAAAAATTATGATGAATTAAGTGAGGTAACTATTGAGATATTTGAAGGAAAGTTTCATCAAATAAAACGTATGTTTCAAGCTTTAGGGAAAAGAGTTGTTTATTTAAAAAGAATAAAAATTAAATCATTAAAACTTGATCCCTGTTTAAAACTGGGAGAATATAGAGAATTAAGCGATGACGAATTATTCGACTTAAAGAAAAATTTATGATAGAATGGTTTGTATAAGGAGGTTTTTTTGTGAGATTACGCAACAATCCAAGAGCTTATGATATTATGAAAGATAATAGTGACCTAGTGATTTTAGATCCTATTCAATATAAAAGTCGTTTTCATGAATTATTTTTGAACGATAATCCTATTCATATAGAAATAGGAATGGGTAAAGGAGATTTTATTTATGAAATGGCTTTAAGAAATCCTAACATTAATTTTATTGGTATTGAAAAATTCCCAAGTGTATTAGCTGCAGCAATTAATAAAGTTAATAAAAAAGACAAATTAGATAATCTTAAGTTCATGCATTATGATGCAATCGCATTAACAGAAGTTTTTGACGATCATGAAGTTGATCATTTGTATTTAAATTTTAGTGATCCTTGGCCAAAAAAACGTCATAGTAAAAGAAGATTAACATCATCTGCATTTTTAGATGTTTATAAAAAAATATTAGTTAATGAAGGGAAAATAGAGTTTAAAACGGATAATAGAGGACTATTTGAATATTCTTTGATATCAATTAATGATTATCAAATGAATTTAGATTATGTCAGTCTTGATCTTCATCATTCTCCTGAAATGGAAAATAATGTGATGACTGAATATGAAAGAAAATTTTCAGTAAATGGTCCTATATATAAAATGATTGTTAGTTTTAAAAAGGAGAAAGAGAATGGATAAATTAGTTGAAATACATACGATTGATGATTATAAAAACGCTATTGAAAATAAGTCAATTATTTTATTTACTGCATCATGGTGTCCTGATTGTGTTTTTATTAAACCGTTTATTGGTGAAATCGTTGATAAATACAATGAATTTCAATTTTATGTTGTTGATAGAGATGAAATGATTGATTTATGTAAAGACTTGGATATTATGGGTATTCCGTCTTTTATCGGATATGATAATGGAAAAGAAACTGGACGTTTTGTAAGTAAATTAAGAAAAACAAAAGATCAAATTGAAGCATTTATTGAATCTTTGTAAGATTGAATAATGAAGAAGGGGGATAATTATGTTTAAGAGTTTTTTTAAAAAAAATGATGATGAAGATATATTCGAAACAGTTGATCCTATTGTTGAAAAAAGAAGAAATGAAAAATTTTCTAAGCCTTTAATTTATGATGAAGAATTCAAGGAAAAAGATAATCATGAAGAGAAAGAAAATATTCAAAAAGAAGTAAAAAAACCTCCTAAAGAAGATAAAAAGGTTGTTAAAAAAGATGTTAAACCTATTGCCAAAATAGAACCAGAAAAAAAATCCTATGAAATGATGGATGTAATTTCACCAATGTTTGGTTTAGCAGAAGATAAAAAAACAAAAGAAACAGGAAAAAAAATACCTGCCAAAGTCTCAAAAAATAAGAAAAAACGTGATAATTCTTTAATACAGGTTATTAGCCCTTTCTATGGTAATTTTGATGATGATAAGGATCATGATGATGAAGGTGACAATGAAGCAGTATTGACTTCTGCTTCTGAAGAAATCGTTGAAAAGAATGAACCACAAACAATAGATGAGGTTCCTACTGTTGAAGACAACTTAAGAAATATCGCTAAAATTGTAGAAGAAGAACAAGATCAGTTGAAGATTATTGAAGAGAGAACAGGAGAATTTAAGCTAGATTTTGGAACACATTCTACTGAAAAACAAGGTTCTTTAATTGATGAAATAGATGATAATATGTCTTTGGATGAACTGATGAGCTTATATGAAAAAAAATTTAAGGATTAATAATTAATATATGATTAAAGGTATAGGTGTTGATATTTGTCATCTTGAGCGTTTAAAAGATCTCGATTCACTAGCTAAAAGAATATTACATGATAACGAATATCAAGTGTTTTTATCAAAAAAAACATTCAAGCATCAACGCGAATATCTTGGTGGTAGATTTGCTGTTAAAGAAGCTTATGTGAAGGCATGTGGTTGCAAAAATTTTAAAAGTATTTGTTGCTTAAATGATTTCAATGGAAAACCATATATTGTCGATGATTCATGTCATGTCTCTATTTCACATGAAGATGATTATGTTATTGCCTTTGTTGTAGCAGAATAATAATTCTGCTTTTTTTAAGTATAAAAAACGACCTCTTAAGAAAAAAACAAAGTGTTTTCTCCTTTGTTTTTCTATAATAAAAAAAAGGAGGTCTTTTATGTTAAATTCAGTTTCATTAGTAGGGAGAATTATTAAAACAACATATTATAAGCAAGACTTAGCTTATATTGATATTGAAGTTAAGAATCCAATTAGTTTAGAATTTGGAAAAGATGAATTTACCATCTTTCATATCCAATTATGGAAAGGGTTAGAAGATATGTTATCAAATCAACAGTTTCTGAATTCTTTAATTGCTATTAGAGGTAGATTAGTTAATCACCAAGATTGTTGTATTGTGTATGCAGAGGTAGTTGAATTATTGGATAAACATTTTCATAAATAAATTGTCTTTATAGAACTTTTTTGTTAAAATTTATAGCGAAAGTCGGTGATATAATGAGTATACAACAAGATAAAATTAGAAACTTTTCGATAATTGCTCATATTGATCATGGAAAAAGTACTTTAGCTGATAGAATTTTAGAATTAACTGGTACAGTCAGTGATAGAGAAATGAAAGCTCAATTATTAGATAGTATGGAACTTGAACGTGAACGAGGAATTACTATTAAATTAAATGCAGTTCAATTAAAGTATAAAGCTCATGATGGGCAAGAATATCTTTTACATTTAATAGATACACCAGGGCATGTTGATTTTACTTATGAAGTTTCACGATCTTTAGCAGCCTGTGAAGGTGCTATACTTGTTGTGGATGCAGTTCAAGGAGTAGAAGCACAAACTCTTGCTAATGTTTATCTTGCGATAGATAATGATTTAGAAATCATTCCAGTCATCAATAAGATAGATTTACCAAGTGCTGATCCACAACGTGTTATCCATGAAATTGAAGATGTAATCGGTTTACCTGCTGATCAAGCACCACTTATTTCAGCAAAAAGTGGTCTTAACGTGAATCAAGTATTAGAAATGATCGTGAAAGATATTCCAGCACCTTCTGGAAATATCGATAATCCAACTCAGGCTTTAATTTTCGATTCTTATTATGATAGTTATCGAGGTGTTGTCGTATTTGTCAGAATAAAAGAAGGTAGAATTCGTGTTGGCGATACAATTAAGTTTTTAGCTACTAATGCCACTTATGAAGTGACTGAAGTAGGAGTAAGGACACCACATGAAGTTAAAAAAGAGGAGTTAGTTTGTGGTGAAGTCGGTTGGGTTTCAGCTGCTATTAAATCAATTCAGGATGTTCATGTCGGTGATACAATTACAACATTGGAAAATGAGGCAACTGAACAATTATCTGGATATCGTAAATTAAATCCAATGGTATATTGTGGTCTTTATCCAGTCGATAATGCCAAATACAAAAATTTGCGAGAAGCTTTAGATAAAATTCAATTAAGTGATTCATCACTTATATTTGAACCAGAAACATCTCAGGCTCTTGGATTTGGCTTTAGATGTGGTTTTTTAGGATTACTTCATATGGATGTTATTCAGGAAAGATTAGAAAGAGAATTTGATCTCGATTTGATTGCAACTGCTCCTTCTGTAATTTATCGTGTTTATTTGACAGATAAAACAATGATCGAGATTGACAACCCTGCCATGATGCCCTCACCACAAGTCATAGAGCATGTTGAAGAACCTTTTGTTAGAGCAGCAATCATGACGCCAAGTGAGTATATTGGAACGATTATGGAATTATGTCAAGCTAAAAGAGGGGAATATGTTGATATTGAATATATCGATGATACAAGACAAAACGTGATCTATAACATTCCTTTATCAGAAATTGTTTATGATTTTTTTGATAAATTAAAATCGAGTACAAAAGGATATGCTTCTTTTGATTATGAACTTATTGGGTATCGTGAAAATAAGTTGCAAAAAATGGATATATTATTAA
>CAMFRJ010000119.1 GCA_945981915.1 uncultured Erysipelotrichaceae bacterium | reverse complement strand
AGAATATCTCTTTTTATCTTATCATATAGATAATTGAGGGGATTTCATGAAAAAAAAGATGATATGTCTAATAATTGTCAGTTTGATGTTTTTTTGCTCAATGCATCATGTTGAAGCTGTTTCATTAGCAAAAGAAGCGACAGGTGCAATATTGATGGATTGTGATAGCGGACAAATTTTATTTAGTAAAAATGAGACAAAAAAGCTTTATCCTGCATCAACTACAAAAATCATGACGATGATTTTGTTGTTTGAGGCTATTCATCAAAAGATGTTAAAATGGAATGATGTTTTGACATGTTCTCAATATGCAGCGAGTATGGGAGGCTCTCAGGTTTATTTAGAAGAAAATGAAAAGATGACAGTTCAAGAGTTATTGAAGTGTATTGCTATTGCTTCGGCTAATGATGCTTGTGTGGTAGTTGGGGAAGCTATTGGGGGATCACATGAAGAATTTGTCAAGATGATGAATCAAAAAGCTAAGGAATTAAAATTGGTCAATACACATTTTGTTAATTGTACAGGTCTACATGATGCCAATCATTATACCTGTGCATTAGATTTAGCTAAAATGGCTCAATATTTAATGAAAATAGGGCAACAGAAATTATTGTCAATAACATCGTTATATGACAGTTATATCAGAGAAGATACACAAAAAAAATTCTGGTTAGTCAATACCAATAAACTTTTGAAACAGTATGAAGGTGTCGATGGGTTAAAAACAGGTTATACCAAGGAGGCAGGTTATTGTATTGTCACAACATGTCAAAGAAAGCAATTGAGATTTATTGGTGTCTTAATGAATGAAAGTGAACCAAAAGTAAGAAATAGTGAAATGATTGAGATGATGAATTTTGGTTTTTCAAATTATTCTCAAAAAGTGTTATATAAAAAAGATGATATCATTGATCAAATCACTATAAAAAATATGTTTGATCAAAAAGTGAATGTTATCACAAAAAAAGATATTCACTATCTTCAATATCGTGGCGATCAAAATAAGATCAAAACGAAGATCAAATACAATGAACTTGCCTTACCAATCAATTCAAATGAAGCGATTGGACAGTTATCCTTATTAAGAGAGGGAATTGAAATAGGGCGCTATCCTCTTTATAGTCAAAAAAGTATAAAGAAGATGTCTTTTATACAAAAAATACAAAGAGTCTATCAAGACATGATATAGACTCTTTTTTCTACTTTTGTCGAACTTCTATATTTTCATTTTTTATTAAGATACGATAGACACGAGGAGATGAAATAATGGAAAATAAAATAGAATATGAAATAAAAGAAAATGTTACGATTGTTTATTTTTTTGGTGAAATAGATAGTCATAATGTTGTCAGTTATAGAAATAAATTAAACATGATTTTGGCACTCAATGACAATGATATTATTTTTCATTTTAAAGAAACAACATTTATTGATAGTGCAGGTGTCGGATTGGTGTTAGGAAGATATCAACAGTTGTATAAGGAAGGTCGGCATTTATCATTGTGTGCTTTATCTCAAACGGCATACAAAGTTTTTGAATTAAGTGGTCTATTTGAAATTATGGACTATCTTAAGGAGGTCAACGTATGAAAAATGAAATGATCTTAAGCTTTCGGGCATCATTAGAAAATGAACCATTTGCACGAACTTGTCTGGCTTCATTCATTGCCTCTTTAAATCCAACAATAGATGAGATTGTGGAAATGAAAACAATTGTAGGAGAAGCCGTTTCTAACGCTATTATTCATGGTTATAATTGTGATAGTGAACAGACAGTTATCATGAAAGCGATGATTCATGACCGTACGGTCATGGTTCAAATTGAGGACAGGGGACAAGGTATTGAAAATATAGAAGAAGCGAAACAACCCATGTTTACTTCAAAAAAAGAATTAGAACATGCAGGGATGGGCTTAAGTATTATAGAAGCTTTATGTGATAAGATGGAAATCATTTCATATTTAGGATTAGGAACACAACTTATAATGATCAAAGAGTTTCATCATGACCAAGACAGAAACGATTCATGATATTGTTTTAGCACAAAGTGGGGATGAAGTTGCTAAAGAGAGACTTGTTAAAAATAATATTGGTTTAGTTTGGTCAATAGTTCATCGTTTCAAAAATAATTATTATGATAAAGAAGATCTTTTTCAAATTGGCTGTATTGGTCTAATGAAGGCAATCAATCATTTTGATGTTGGTTATGGAGTTCAGTTTTCGACTTATGCTGTTCCTATTATTATGGGAGAAATCAAAAGATATTTTAGAGATGATGGGACAATAAAAGTCAGCCGTTCTTTAAAAGAACTCAATATTAAGATTAATAAGGTTAAGGAAGAACTCATTAATGAAATGGGAAGAGAACCTAGTATTCAAGAGATTGCAGAAAGATTAGAAGTTGATAAACAAGATGTGATAGAAGCCGTTGATTCTTCTTATTATCCAACCTCATTATCAGAGCCAATCTATGAAAAAGATGGATCAACTATTTCTATGGAAGAAAGAATAGAAGATAGTTCACAACATATGTGGTTTGAAAAAATGGCATTAAAACTAGAGATTGAAAAACTTAATGAGAAGGAAAAATTGATTCTTTATCTAAGATATAAGTTAGATTACAATCAAGAAAAAGTGGCGCAAAGATTAAATATTTCACAGGTGCAAGTTTCTAGATTAGAGAAGAAGATCATTACGAAATTAAGAAACCATTTGAATGAATAAGATTTTTTGATATAATTCATTTGGGTGATTTTATGGAAGAAAAGAAAGCTTTATTTCTAGAAAATTTAAAAGTTGTTGTTATCACTGTTATTGTGACATTTATTATTTTGCAATTTGTGCAGATTTCTCGAGTTCATGGAACAAGTATGGAAAATACGTATCATGAAGGGAATATTGTATTAGTGAATAAGATTTTCTATAAATGGGATAATCCTCAAAGAAATGATATTGTTATTGTAGATTATCGTAGTGGGGATGATGATACTTATATCATTAAAAGAGTTATCGGTGTTGGAGGTGACCATATAGATATCAAAGATAATATTGTTTATGTTAATGGACAACAAATTGAGGAAAGTTATATTAAAGAAGCTATGTTGACAGAGGATCTGTCATTAGATATTCCAGAAGGAAAGATTTTTGTTATGGGAGATAATCGTAATAGTTCATTAGATTCTAGAAAATTAGGTTTTTTTGATTTTGAAGATGATGTTATAGGAAAGGTGTTCTTTAAAGTTCCATTTTTTTAATGGAACTTTTTTCATAAAAATGTTTGTTTATCATGTTTTTTATGGTAATATACATACAACAATAGTTAGGGGGATGGAACTATTGGATAGAAAGGATGATTATTATGTCTTACAAATTTAAAATTACTAGGGGAAATGCTATATTGAATTTCTCGGAAGAGTATTGCCAATCTCGTTGTGAATTAATTGAAAGTGAATCTTTTGCTCGTGTATTAAAGGGGTATATACACGATATTAAAAGAAAACAAACAACAACTTATGTTTATCTACAAAAAGTTCAAAAAGAAAGTATTGATATCGTTAATGATTTAAGAACAGTATTTAAATTACTTTTAGTAATGGATAGTGATGAAATTGGAACAATTTATCCAAATTTTGCGCCATATTTTAGAGATATTGATGAATTCATTAAAGTGATTGAAGATATTTATCTATTTTGGAGAAGATTACAAAGATATAGTGTTGTTTATAATGAACAATCTAGTAAAGGATATCAAAATGTTCAATTTGCTGATGCACAAACAAATTTTGAAGCATTAGTTTTATCAGTTTATCGTTCTATTGAATCGAAATGTGTTGGACACACTCAAAATGTGATGCGTCAGATTACTGCAGGAGTTAATGCAGGGTTACGTGTTTCAAATATGCGTTCGTTTTTACCTTATGAATATCGTTGTTTAGATAATATTCCTTTTATTGAATCGGTTATCATACATCCACCTTTTATTACTTATTCAAAACGTAATAAAAGAGATGGAGTATTCCCAGAAACAAAAAAGAATCCAATAGAAGATTTAAAATTTGATCCAGAACAATGGTTCTGCTATCCTGCTAAAGTAGGGGATCTTTTATGTTTTGTTTATTTCAATGTTGCTTATATGGCACAAGGTGTAACTTTATGTAACTTGTTCCAGTTGGCGACTGAAGAAGAATATAGAAATAGAAAACCTGACATGATTTATGTTTATGGTTATGAAGATAAAAAGAAACATCAATACTTCTATCAAGATGATGAAAATGATATGATGGTTGCATTATTATCAGCAAATGATGAATTCGATTATTTTGGTTATATGAAGAAAATGATGTTAACATTGCACAATGTTAGAAAGATCAATAAGAAACAACTGCCAGTTCATGGTGCTATGGTGAAGATTACTCTACATAATGATGTTACAAAAAATATCGTTGTTATGGGTGATAGTGGTGCTGGTAAATCTGAAACAATTGAACAGATTAAAGTTTATGGTGCCGCTTATATCAAAGAATTAGTGACTGTTTATGATGATATGGGATTGTTATCATTAGATGAAAATGGAACTGTAAAGACATCAGGTACTGAAATTGGAGCATTCGTGCGTTTAGATGATTTAGATGCAGGATACAGTTTTAAAGAATTAGATAGATCTGTTTTCATGAATCCAGATAAAGTTAATGCACGTATTGTTATTCCAATTACAGATTATAAAGATGTTGTTGCTAAACATGATGTTGATCTCTTCTTATATGCTAATAATTATGAAGAAGGCGATTCATTATCGTTCTTTGATAATATTGATGATGCATTAAAAGTATTTAGAGCAGGAAATAGAATGGCAAAAGGAACAACAACAGAATATGGTTTAGTAGGAAGTTTCTTTGCAAATCCATTTGGTCCAGTTCAAAGACAGGAACAATGTGAAGAATTATTACATGTATATTTCCAAAAAATGTTTGAACAAGGTGTCAAAGTTGGTGAACTACGTACACGTTTAGGAATTAAAGGAAACGAACATAATGGACCAAAAGAAGCAGCAATTGAAATTTTAAAATATATTACAGGTGAAACAGAATTAAAAGAATTACCAGAAGACGATGAATAATCGTCTTTTCTTTTTATATAATAAAATATGGAAAGAAAAAAAGCTGTGATCATCAATTGTCTTTATTATGGAATTCTTATTATAATTGTTTTGTTAGTATT
>CAMFRJ010000118.1 GCA_945981915.1 uncultured Erysipelotrichaceae bacterium | reverse complement strand
CTGTGTTTGTCAGGCCGCGCGCTCCTGACTTACACAGTTAATTTTACACTCTCAAAAACAAAATGGATGCCACCTGTTCAATACAGGTTAGCATCCATGTGCTAAACTAATATAATTAAATTTTAACGTGTCCAGGATTTTGGGTACACATCATTTTTTGGCGTTTTTTTATTATTCAAATGAATTTGTTTTTGCAACTTCTCTAATCCAAGAAGCTGATTTCTTTTCTTTACGTTTATATCCGTCATCCAAACATACTCTGACAAATCCATAACGATTCTTAAATGCATTACACCAAGACCAGTTATCGATTGCTCCCCAGTAATGATATCCTAAACAGTTAGCTCCATCTTCAATAGATTTAGCAATCCATTCCAAATGATCTCTAACGAATTCAATACGATAATCATCTTGAATGACTCCATTTTCATCCATGAATTTTTCTTCACCTTCAACACCCATACCATTTTCAGAAATAAAGAATGGCAAATCTGGATACTCTTCTTTAATCTTCATTCCAAAATCATAGATTCCCTTTGGATAAATTTCCCAACCACGATAAACATTCATCTTTCTTTCTGGCCAGATATAAGGTTTCGCAATACATGGTAAACCATTTTCATCAAATTGTGCATCAGGAGCTTGTACACGTGTTGGTTGATAATAGTTAAATCCTAACCAGTCTACTTTACCTTGTGCTAAAATTGCTTCATCCCCTGGACGTCTATTAATGTGTACATGCCAATCATTTTCAACAGTATCTAAGACATCTTGTGGTAAATGTCCATTGGCAACCAAATCAAGCCACCAACGATTATGCAATCCATCTGTCATACGAACAGCTTCTAGATCTTCTGGAGATGGATTATCTTTTGTATATGGTGGTGCAAAACAGTTGATCATTCCAATCTTAGCACCATCAATTAATTTTCCTGCTTTTTGTAATTCTCTAAAATTCATCACTGCTAAACAATGCGCTAAAGCAATATTGTATTGAACGTTAATAGATTGTTTAAAATCTTTTAAATACGGATACCATACTCCATGTAAAAATTGTTGTTCAGGTTCTACAATTGGTTCATTAAACGTGAACCAATATTTTACTTTTCCACCAAATTCTTCTAAAGCTTTTCTTACAAAATTTCCATATGCCTCAACGACTTCACGATTTTGCCAGCCTCCTCTTTTCACAAGATATTCAGGCATATCAAAATGATACATATTGATAAAAATATCTATTCCATTTTCATTAGCACAATCAATTAACTTATGATACCATGCTGCTCCTTGAGGATTGATATTTCCATCTTGATCTAATAATCTTGTCCATTGAATGGAAGTTCTAAAAGATTTAAAATTCATGCTCTTTAATAATTTGATATCTTCTTCATACTTATGATACATATCATTTCCTACATATGATCCTACATTATTATGAAAAGCATTGATTTCCATATCAGAATACATATCCCAATATGAACGTAATCTTCCTCCTACATTCCATGAACCTTCGGTTTGTGGTCCAGACATTGCTGCACCAAAGAAAAAATCTTTAGGTAATTGATAAGTCATTTATTCTCCTCCTTAATTATAACTCTTCTATTTCTATTATATTGTAAAAGATTTTTTGCGTAAATATTTATAGCAACGTTTAAATTAATTTTCACATTTTAAATCATTCAATAACTATAATGAAAATGATTTTCTCAATAAAAACCTTTATCATTTGATTCAGTCTTTTTATCCCTTGACTTTCTTTGCTTAAAATCATCTATAAAAAGGAATATTTGAAGCAAAATAAGAAATGAAATATGTAAATTTCTTTTTTTTGAATGATACTTCAACTATAATAAAATAAGAGGTGATCATCATGAATCTAGCATATGTTGACGATTTAAAAAAACTTTTTCTTGAGCTTTATCATCATCAAGATCTTCATGCTTCAATCAGCATGATTTCTCATGATATCAATGGCTTTTATGAAAAAAAATATCAGTACCATGATTTTGTCACTCTATTTTCAGATATTTGTCTTTCTTCAAATCATTATGACATTATAGATATTCAGCTTTCTTTGATCAATGATTGTTTAGTGCAAGGAACTTATCATATTCAAATTAACCAAAGTGAGATGCAGTGCTTTCATATCACAGCTGGTTTTCATAAACAAAAGATCAATTATTTACATATATCAAAAGAGTACAATCACGATCAAAAAGAGATATATCAGTTATTCAAAGAATCTTATGTCATTGGTTTATGTTCATATTATTTAGATGACATGCATACTTATCGATTTATTAATCAAACATTACCAAAATTACTAGGTTATACAAAAGAAACTTATTTACAAGATCATTCAGGTTCTTTATCTGCAATTGATGAAGATGATAGAGAAAAAGTTAAACATCATCTTTTAAATATTATTAATAATGAAGACAACTACTCTATAGAATATCGTATGATCAAAAAAGATGGTTCATCCATATGGGTACTAGAACAAGGAAAAAAGATATTATATGAAGATCAATATATCATCAACGCCTTTATCAGTGATATTACATCATTAAAAAATACAGAATTAGATTTAGAAGTGCAAAAACAAAAATATTCTTTAGCTTTAAAAGACAACTCTATTTCTATTTTAGAATATGACATTAAAAATGATAGTATGATCATTGATATTCAAGAAGAGGCTAAGAAAAAAATCTATGATCACTATTTAGATTATGTAGCCTCTGATCGTTCCACTGTTTTTTTAGAAGATAAACATCTTGTCATTAACTTATTTTTAAGAAAAATAAATGGTCCTATTGAAATTAGAGAACATATCAGGGGAACAAACCAGTATGTTCGAAAACTAATGGACTCAACCATCATCTATGATAAAAATGAGCAGCCCGCTATCGTTCTTGCAACTGCAAGAGACATTACGACAGAATGGAATCATAAATTTCAATTAGAAAAAAAAGTACAAACAGATTCTTTGACACAATTATTCAATTTAGAAAGTGGCAAAGAAAGAATCAATCAGTATTTACAACAAGTACCTCATAATTATGCTTTGTTTGTCTTGGATATTGATTATTTTAAAACGGTTAACGATAATTATGGTCATTTATTTGGGAATCGGGTTCTTGTTGATTTTTCTAAATGTCTTCGTGAGATCATTACTGAGCCTCACATTCTTATAAGAATTGGTGGAGATGAATTTATGATTTTGTTAAAAGATCTCAATCATCAACAATCTTATGACATAGCTAAGATTATTTGTCAAAAAGTAAGGCATCTGCATTATGAACATGAATTAACAATTACGACAAGCATTGGTGGATGCTATGTCAGTGATCAAAAACCATATACTTTTGAACAATTATTTAAACAGGCAGATAAAGCTCTCTATATGGTTAAAAATACAGGCCGTAATCATTTTTTACTTGCTTCTATTGAAGAGCAGATAGAAATACAAGACAATGTCATTGATCTCAATCAAATGATCCAACAAGCTCTTTTGGATAATGAAGCTTTTCAACAGATCATGTCATACATTGGTTCTTATTATCAAATGAATCGTATCTCCTTGCTGACAATGAAAAGTAAGTATGTTCAACAACATCATTTATGGTTTTCATCTAGATCATATCAGGTAGCTGATAAAGAAATGATCATGGATCCTCTTGATCTTCAATTATTAAATCTTACAGATTGTCTGGTCTATCAAGATAATGATGAATGTAAATTATCAAAAGAATTTGTCTCTTTTTTAAAGCAAGGTGTTGCCAAAACCATGTTTATCTTAAAACTAGATTCATCTCATTTTTTATCTTGTGTTTCTTACACTCAGCATCACACTTATCAAGATGAACTATATCAAAATATCATGTTTATTTATCAAAATAGTGATCATCAATCATAGCGATGATCACTTTTATTGTATATTTCCATATTTTGGAAATCGTTTCACATGTTTGGAATTTTGAAGATTGTCGATGACCCTTTGTTTATAATAAATTCAGACATAAATAAGGGAGGAAGAAAAGATGAACTTCATGGAAAAATTCATGGAAAAGTTTAATGGGATCGCTGATCGTACATTAGTGCCTATCGCTAATAAAGTAGCTAACCAAAGACATTTAGCTTCTATTCGTGATGGTATGGTTGTCGCAATTCCATTATCAATTCTTGGTGGGGTTTGTTTAATTGTGTCAACACCACCATTTAAACCTGAAACATTACCTAATTGGGGATTTTTCAGTGACTTGTTGTTGGGTTGGTACAATTGGGCTCAAGTCAATAAAGCCGCCTTACAATTGCCATACAATATGACAATGGCTTTGATGGGATTATTTATTGCTTTTGCTATCGCATACAATTTAGCAAAAAGATATAAAATTGCTGAATTAAATGCTTCTATTGTATCTACAGCTGTATTTTTAATTGTGTCTTCACCAGTAGTGAAAGCTGTTAATGCAACCCTTATTACTGAAGGAGCAAAAGTAGATGATTTGTTGGCAACTGCTGCAAATTACATACCAACAACTTTCTTGGACGCAAAAGGTATCTTTACAGCAATTATTGTTTCTATTGGCTGTGTCGAAATTATTCGTTTCTTATTAGAAAAGAATATTCGTTTTAAATTACCTGAAGGTGTTCCACCTGCAATTGCTTCATCATTTGATGCAATTATTCCATTATTTACTTGTATTGCAATCTTTTATTCATTATCATTAATGATTCAAGGATTTAGTGGTCAATTATTACCAAGTGTCATTATGACAATCCTAGCTCCTGCTGTATCTGGATTGGATTCATTAATAGGTATCTGTTTAATTACTATGATTGCGCAAGTATTCTGGTTCTTTGGATTACATGGTGCAAGTATTACACAACCAATTCGTTTACCATTTATGCAAATGTACTTAATGGAAAACATTACTGCTTTTTCAAACGGAACTGCCATTACTCATTTCTTTACACAACCATTCTGGTCATATGTTATTTGTTTAGGTGGTGGAGGATCCACATTAGGATTATGTATCCTATTATTACGTTCTAAATCAAAAGAATTAAAAACTTTGGGAAAATTATCAATTGGTCCTGCAATCTTTAATATCAACGAACCAATTATCTTTGGTTTACCAATGGTATTAAATCCATTGATGATGATTCCATTTATCTTTGTACCTGTTGTCAATTCAATAGTTGCTTATTCCTGTCTCTTATACACATCTCCGAGCCCACGAGACTAAGGCGAATC
>CAMFRJ010000117.1 GCA_945981915.1 uncultured Erysipelotrichaceae bacterium | reverse complement strand
TACACACTGCATATCGTCGGCAGCGTCAGATGTGTATAAGAGACAGTCATCAGATAAAACAATTTTATCACTATGTGTAATAGACAAATAACCAATCCCTACTGTTTGATAATCACTTCTTATTTTGGTAAATGTATATGCTGGTTTGACAACATCTATTTGAAGACCTGTTTCTTCTTTTAATTCTCTAATCAATGCTTGATTTGGTGTTTCTCCGTATTCTAAACCACCACCAGGAAGTTCCCAATATCCTAAACCATCTGTTGAAGGCCGTGCTCTTTTGAGAAGTAACACGCGACGATGATATACGACAATTCCTTTGACGGTAATATGAAATCTGATGTTTTCCATAATTCCACCCTCCTATGATATCTATATCATACCATTATTTTCATAAATATGTTTAAAAATAATTATGAAAAATGTATAATATGGCATGAGGTGATTTTTATATGATTAACTTTAAAGAAGAAGTTGAAAAAAGAAAAAGTCAGTTAATAGAAGATATTAAAACGCTATGTGCCATTCCATCTGTTTATGATGAAAAAACAATTCAAGATAATCAGCCGTATGGTGAAGCCTGTAGACAAGCTTTAGATGCGATGTTAGAAATTGGTAAACGTGATGGTTTTCCAGTATATGATGATCATGGTTATGCAGGACATATTGATATTGGTGAAGGCGAAGGAACATTTGGTATATTAGGTCATTTAGATGTTGTTCCTGTCAATCCTACAGGATGGAATAGTGATCCTTTTCACGTCATTGAACAAGATGGTCAATTATTTGGTAGAGGTGTTGCAGATGATAAAGGACCTTTACTAGCAGGATACTATGCAGCAAAAATTATTCATGATTTAAAATTACCAGTGAAAAAGAAAATACGTGTGATCTTTGGTTGTGATGAAGAACGTGGTTCTTCATGCGTCAAACATTATTTTGAAAATAATGCATTCCCTGATATGGGATTTACGCCTGACGCAGAATTCCCTGTTGTTTATGGAGAAAAAGGAATGGTTCGTTTTTCTATTCATGGACAAAAAGAGAAAAATGGTTTGGTGGCTTTGATTGCTGGCGAAAGAGCAAATATCGTTCCTGAAGAATGTGTTGCTATCATTGAAGGTAACCCTAAAAAATATGAAGAATCTTTCCAACAATTCTTAATGAAAAATCATGTTACTGGTTCTTTAGAAGAAGAAGGAAATTGTACAAAACTTATCTTAAAAGGAAAAGGTGCCCATGCTTCTTTACCAGAAGATGGTGTTAATGCTGTTGTCTTACTTGCACAATATTTAAATACAGTTGTCAATAATGATTTTGTGAAATTTATCGTTGATTATTTAAGTGATTATTATGGTCAAGGTCTTGGTATTGATTATGAAGGACAAATGGGAAAATTAACAATGAACTTAGGTGTCATCAAATATGTCAAAGAAACGGGAGATATTGAATTAGATCTTCGCTGTCCTCATGAAATTGATCTTGCTAAAATGGCTAAAGATGTAGAAAAATTATGTCAGGATGCTGGACTTCAATGCCAAAGTGAAATAACACAACCTTTATATGTTGATCCAAATAGTGAACTTATTCAAAAATTACACAATGCTTATGTTGAAGTCACTGGTGATCACAGTCAACCACAAGCTATGGGTGGTGGGACTTATGCAAAATCTATGCCTCATTGTGTCGCATTTGGTTGTGAATTTAAAGGTGAAGATAACGCAATTCATGGAAACAATGAAAATATTCAAGTTGAATCATTATTAAAATCTACAGAAATTTTTGTAAAAGCAATTTATGATTTGATCAAAGAATAAAAAGATTCGGTTCATTTTGAACCGAACTTTTTTATTTTCGTGAACATTTTTCAGCATCAATTGCTAATACAAGCATTAAAACACCCAAAGCATTTTCTATTTCCATCTCTAATTCATAGGTGTCTGTTAAATTCACAATTTGTTTTGAAACGGTAGCGATGATGTTCCCTGATTGATTGAAAACTTGATAATCCCATTCTAAAATATCACCTTGAACATACCATCCACAATAATCTATGGTATATTGTGGTTTAAAAAAAGATAGTTCCCTTTTTATACAGCCAACATATTGGTTGTTGATATAAATATCAAATTTTGGTAAGAAAGTAAACACCTGTTGTTTGACAATACCTACTTCATTATCATTGACATCAAATATTTTCAAACAATGTCCCCATGAAAGCTGTCCCTTTACAGTATAAACAATTGTTCCAGATTCATCATATATATCATAGCTATCAAACCATGAAAAAAATCTTTGTTTAAATAATAATTTCATTTGTTTCTCCTTTATACATGTATCATCGTCACAGTTTGACCATGTTCTTGAATGAGATGACATAAATCTTCTATTTTTAAAAACACTGTAGCTCTATTATCATTAGGATGGATTCCAATGTAAAAAGGCTCATCAAAAAAATCCTGATCAATAAAAAAATGGACTTTTAATTGTTCATCATTCAATAAACCAAACGGTGTTACTGATCCCGGAGTCAATTTCAATATTTTCATCAAATCATTTTCTGAAGCAAAAGATAGTGAACGTGTCTGATAAAGCTGTTTGATCTTTTTTAGATCAACTCTTTTATTTCCTTTGACTGTAATCAAATAATAATGTCTTTTCTTATCATCCCTAACAAACAGATTTTTTGCTTCTACTTCCGGATAAGGAAAATCAATTTGTGCAGCTTCTTTCATGTTTTCAATCGCTTGATGTTCCACCATCTCATAAACAATATCATGTTTTTTTAAGTATTGACAAATTTCCTCTTTATTCATCATTATTTTCACCTTCATTTTAATAAAAAAACTTGAATTCCTTTAAAAATTCAAGCATTTTACAAATTGGTGCGGCCGATCGGATTTGAACCGACACGGCGTGAGCCATAGGTCCCTCAAACCTACGTGTATACCAGTTTCACCACGGCCGCATTAAACATAATTACTTTATCATATATTCAACTGAAACACAATTGATTTATTGATAAGAAATAGCTTTTATACTATTTCTTATCAATTTTTTGTGTTTTAATTTTTAAAAGTTGTTCTAAATCATATGGCGTATTTTGATAAACATAGTAATTGAGCCAATTAGAGAATAATAAATAAGCATGACTTCTCCATTTGACTTGAATTTCTCCATTGATGTCATCACCTTTATAATAATTTTTAGGCATAACACAATCATCACCCTTAGCAAGATCACGACGATATTCTTTATCTAACGTATCAGGATCATATTCTGGATGTCCTGTCACAAAGAAACGTGAACCATCTTTTTCAGCAACCAAATAGACACCTGCATCTTTCGAAGAAGCAAGAATATCTAAAGAATTGACACAATCGATATCATCTTTGTTTACTGATGTATAACGAGAATGAGGTGCGTAGAACTGATAGTCAAAACCACGTAATATCTTACGCTTCATCTTATCTGTATTTGTATGATGTAGATAAACTCCTGTTAGCTTTTCTTCTAATTCATATTTATGGACACCATAATAATAATATAGTGCTGCCTGTGAAGCCCAACAAATGAAAAATGATGAAAAGACATGTGTGTTAGCCCATTCAAATATTTCTTTCATTTCTTGCCAATAATCAACATCTTCAAAATCATATCTTTCAACAGGCGCTCCAGTAATAATCAAACCATCATAATTGTTATTTTTAACATCACTAAATGTTTTATAAAAAGCAAGTAGATGCTCTTGTGGCGTGTTTTTCGAATGATGTGTTTCCATACATAGCCAATCAACATCTATTTGTAATGGTGTATTTGACAACATTCTTAACAACTGTGTTTCAGTAACAATTTTTGTCGGCATAATATTGACAATTAATAATTTAAGAGGCCTAATATCTTGTGATGACGCTCTTGATTCGTCCATCACAAAAATATTTTCATCTCTTAATATTTTTGCAGCAGGTAAATCATTTGGTATTTTAATTGGCATATTGTCCTCTCCCTTCTTTTATGATAATGAAATAAATTCATTAAAGATTTTTAATATATATGCATCTGACATTCCTGACAAATAATCAATAATACTTCTAGCCATAGCTGTATCATCATGATCAAAATCATAAATAATATGATTTTGATAGAGTTCACTCCTATGATAATTTTTCATCAGACTATATTTTTCTAACCAATGAATATATCCACAAATTGTTTGAGGATATGTTTTTTGATCTTTTCTTAATTCTTCAATGACATTTGTTTCATTTTTGAAAGCTTGCTCTTTATATTTATATAAGAAGTCAAAAATAGAATTCAAGATGAGTTGTACATAGCGACTATGTATTTTGACTCTATCAATCAAATAAATATTTTTATAATTAAAAGCCATGATAACTTTCATTACTTCAAAAGCTTCATCTGATAAACAAATTCCTTTTTCTATTGATGAATGATGACAGACATCCAGAATAAAATAATTGACAATAGAACCATTATTAATTGCGTTAAATTGAAAATGAGAAATCGCATTAATTTTATTTTTTAATTCATTGACTTTTTCTTCATCTAAAATATGTAAACGTAAGGCATCTTCAATATCTCTTGCTAGATAAGCTATTTTATCAGCCATTTTAACAACACATCCTTCCCAGGTATAAGGATTATACATACCTGGATAAAGATAGTTATTGAGATCAATGTATTCATCTCTTTTCATAATGGATTTTTGATTCATTTCTCCACAGTGTGATATTATACCATCTCTGACTGCATATGTTAAATTTAAATTATGTCTCATATGATAGTCATCTTCCAAAGTTTCTATCTGATCAACAAAATATAAACTATTCTTTTCATGCCAAAAAGAGTTTAAATGATATTTTTGACATAGTGTATTAATGATTTGCTCTCCTCCATGACCAAAAGGTGCATGCCCCAAATCATGTCCAACCGCAATAGCTCTTGTTAATTCTGTATTTAGTCCCAAATAATGAGCAATGGTATAACTGACTGAATCCACTAAATTGACATGCTCACTTCTGGTACAAACATGATCATCTTCAACCGCAAAAAAGACTTGTGTCTTATGTTTGAGTCTTCGATAAGCAAGAGAAAAAATAATTCTATTATAATCTCTTGAAAAATCACTTCTTAAATCATTTTGTCTTTGATAAAGTGGTTCTTGTCGTTGAATTGCTATTTGATAATTAGCGTGTCCTTCATACATTGCAACACTTTGAAAACTATTTTTTGTCATATTC
>CAMFRJ010000116.1 GCA_945981915.1 uncultured Erysipelotrichaceae bacterium | reverse complement strand
AGATCTTATCATTATTAAATAAAATTAATAAAGAATTGAATATTACGATTGTGATTGTGACACATCAAATGGAAGTGATTAAACAAATATGTAATAAAGTGATTTTCTTAAAAGATGGAAAAGTCATCGCAAAAGGGAAACCTGAAGAGTTGTTTGTTTCTTCGAATAGAGATATTCAAGATTTTGCAGGGGATCATATGGAATTATTGCCATCAAGTGGTATCAATATTAAATTGTTTTTTACGAGTGACAATTCTAAATCTCATACGATGACATCGTTAGCAAGAAGTCTTGATATTGATTTTGATATTTGTCAGGGTAAACTTGAAAATTTCAGAGGTCAAACAATGGGTAGTTTGATTATTAATATAGAAGATAAAAATCTAGAGCAAGTGGTTCATTATTTAAATAATCATAAAATAGAATGGGAGGTTATTGATCGTGTCTGAAATGATGATTGAAGCAACACTAGAAACAATCTATATGGTTATAGGATCTACGTTTTTTTCTGTTATTTTAGGATTTATTCCAGCTATTATACTGACTTTAACAGCTGATGATGGATTAAAACCTCATAAGCTGATTTATTCTGTTCTAGATTTTTTTGTGAATGTTTTAAGAAGTTTCCCATTTATTATTTTGATGATTATAGTCATTCCTATCACAAGAGCTATTGCTGGTAAAGCAATAGGAACGACTGCTGCTATTGTTCCTTTGACAATTTCCGCCATTCCTTTTGTGGCTCGCATTATTGAAAGCTCACTTAGAAGTGTCGATCAAGGGTTAATAGAAGCAGCGAAATCATTTGGAGCAAGTGATTTTCAAATCATTATAAGAGTTTATTTGAAAGAAGCTTTACCGTTTATTTTATCGGGTATTACGCTTACAATGATTAGCTTAATAGGATACAGTGCGATGGGTGGTGCTATTGGTGCTGGTGGTTTAGGAGATGTCGCTATTAGAAAAGGTTATCAGGGATATAATTTTTCTTATCTGTTGGTAACTAGCCTTATTTTGATCATTATTGTGCAGATTATCCAAACTATTGGAAATTATCTCTTTAAAAAACTTTCTTAACAGGTATCAATAGATACCTGTTTTCATATGTAAATGGTATGAAATAAAACGTGACATCATGAACAAACAATGGTATGATTAGAAAAGGAAGGTGATATCATGAAGATTTCTACTAAAGGCAGATATGCATTGCGTTTGATGATAGATTTAGCACAAAATCAAGATCAAGGAAATATTTCTTTAAAAGACATTTCTAAAAGACAAGATATTTCAGTGAAATATTTAGAACAAATTGTTTCTCCACTTGCAAAAGCGGGGCTTATTAGAAGTGTAAGAGGAGCACAGGGAGGGTATTCTTTAATCTATCCACCTGAAAACTATACACCAAAAGATATTCTGACAGTGCTTGAAGGACCGGTTGCTTGTGTTTCTTGTTTAGAAACAGAGAAAAATATGTGTCCGCGTTATCATGAATGTCCAACTATAACATTTTATGAAGGATTGAACAAAGTCATCATAGAATATCTAGAGTCTTATACTCTAAAAGATTTAGTTGAGATGAATAAGAACAAAAATTGGGATTATGTGATTTAACTATATCGCTTGATATAGTTTTTTTATATTTTCCATAAATCCTATTGACATAGTATGATATGGATGGTAGTATATAACCATAATCCTAGTAGAAAACTAGGAAAAAGAAAGAAGGGTTATGATGAAATCTATATTTAATCTATGTCAACAAGGACGAATGTGTTGTCGATGTTCAATCATACTTTTGATGAATAAATAATAGAATCAATGATATAAATAAGATATGTAAAAAGGAGATTATAAAAAATGAGTGATATTAAAAATGGATTCACTGATTTGGTAGGAAATACACCATTAGTGAGATTAAATAATTTAATAAAAAAAGATGAATTAAAAGCAGATGTACTTGCAAAATTAGAATACTTTAATCCTGCAGGCTCTGTTAAAGACAGAATTGCCAAAGAAATGATTTTAGACGCTATTGAAAAAGGATTGATCAAAGAAGGAACAACATTGATCGAACCAACAAGTGGTAATACTGGTATTGGTTTATCCGCAGTAGCAACTTCATTAGGTTTAAAAATAATTATTACAATGCCAGAAACAATGAGTGTGGAAAGAAGAAACTTAATGAAAGCTTATGGAGCACAGTTGGTTCTAACACCTGGTAGTGAAGGAATGAAAGGGGCTATCGCAAAAGCAAAACAACTGGCTCAAGAAATTCCTAACAGTTTTATTCCGGGACAATTTGAAAATCCAGCCAATCCAACAGCACACTATAAGACAACAGGACCTGAAATCTATGCACAGACAGATGGGAAAGTTGATATTTTTGTAGCTGGTGTTGGAACTGGTGGAACGATTTCTGGTATTGGAAAATACTTAAAAGAACAAAATCCAAATATCAAAGTTGTAGCAGTTGAACCTGCAAGTTCACCAGTATTATCTAAAGGGCAAGCTGGGCCTCATAAAATTCAAGGTATAGGTGCCGGGTTTGTACCAGATACTTTAAATACGGATATTTATGATGAAATTATCACAATAGAAAATGAAGATGCTTTTACAACAGGAAAAGAAATCGCAAAGACTGAAGGAATCTTAGTAGGAATTTCTGCAGGAGCAGCTTTATTTGCAGCTAAACAATTAGCCAATCAAAAAGAAAATGAAGGAAAAACAATTGTTGTTTTACTTCCTGATGGTGGTGATCGTTATTTATCAACGCCATTAATTCAAGAATAAAAATTCATCCATGGATGAATTTTTATTTTAGGAGGATATGAAAATGGAATTTATTGTTGAACAAAAAGTATTAGATTTGGGTGTAAAAATCAAAGGTGTAGAGATAACTGTAGAAGATAATTCAACATATAGTGACGAATTAAAGTTATATATCAATCAACATATACAAAAGTTATTAGAAAAGGAAACATTAGAGACATTAAAAAATGATCAAATTATTCAAGGCTTTTATGATTTGCATCAGTTGGTTCATGTTCCTAGAAGAAAAAATTTACCAGCCAGTGAAAATTTATTAAAAACATTGATAAAAAAACAGCAATTTTATTCAATTAATCCTGTTGTAGATATTTATAATATTATATCAATGGAAACAAAATTGGCTTTAGGGGCCCATGATATTGATCATGTATCAGGAAATTTATCTTTAAGATTAACACATGGTGATGAAAACTTTATACCTTTAGGGCAAAATGAAGCAAAAGATGTACCAGTAGGTGTTTATAGTTATATTGATGATGATCAGGATATAGTTTGTTATTTAGAAATTAGACAAGTAGATAAGACAAAAATTACAGAAAATAGTCATCATATCTTTTATATTGTACAAGGTAATGAAAAAACGTCATGGAATTATATTGATCAAGTTGCGCATCAAATCATCGAAACGACAACGTACTTTTGTGGTGGTCAAGGGAAAATATTAGATTTAAAAATTATAGAAAAATGTTGACTTAAAGAAGAGTTTGTATTATGATTAATTCATAGAAAACATATAGGAATTATATAAATAAAAGCTTTGATAAGAAGAGTAGTCAATGATGAATTGATAGAGAGTTCTTGGTTGGTGGAAAAGAACAAGGAGTCATAGATGAAGATGGTCTTGGAGCTGGATAGTCGATATGTAGGCTATCACGTGTACACCCGTTAACGTGTCAGAGTCTGATAGGACTCGCTGAGGCTATCATTGTGAGATGATAGTGAAATTAGGTGGTACCACGATCAACTCGTCCTAATAATAGGATGAGTTTTTTATTTATAAAAAGGAAAAGGGGAAAAAGATTATGACATTCGTAAAAAGAGAAGACAGACAATTAAAATTTGAAACATTACAATTACATGTAGGACAGGAAAATCCTGATCCAGCAACTGATGCCAGAGCAGTTCCTATTTATCAGACAACATCATATGTTTTTAAAAACTGTGATCATGCAGCTGCCAGATTTGGTTTAACTGATGCAGGAAACATTTATGGAAGGCTTACAAATTCGACACAGGATGTGTTTGAAAGCAGAGTGGCAGCATTAGAAGGTGGCGTAGCAGGCCTTGCAGTCGCTTCAGGGGCAGCAGCTGTGACATATGCCATCATTTCACTGGCAAAAGAAGGAGATCATGTTGTATCCGCTAAACAAATTTATGGTGGTTCATACAATTTATTGGCACATACACTAAAAGATTTTGGTATTGAGACAACATTTGTAGATGGAGATCATCCAGAAGAATTCGAAGCAGCTATCAAAGATAATACAAAATTGATTTATGTTGAATCATTAGGAAATCCAAATTCGAGCTTAATTGATCTAGAAGCGATTAGTGAAATTGCTCATCATCATAAGATACCAGTTGTTGTTGACAATACATTTGGAACACCTTATTTGTTTAGACCGTTAGAACATGGAGCTGATATTGTTGTTCATTCAGCAACTAAATTTATTGGTGGACATGGAACGTCACTAGGTGGTGTGATTGTTGATGGAGGAAAATTTGACTGGGTTGCATCAGGGAAATTCCCACAATTAACTGAACCAGATCCATCATATCATGGTGTGAAATTTGTAGAAGCAGCAGGAAAAGCTGCTTATGTCACAAGAATCAGAGCAATCTATTTAAGAGATACAGGAGCGACGATTTCACCATTTAATGCTTTTATCTTATTACAGGGATTAGAAACATTATCATTAAGATTAGAAAGACATGTAGAAAATGCTTTAAAAGTGGTTGAATATTTAAGTAAACATCCAAAGGTGAAAAAAGTGAATCATCCTTCACTTCCTGATAGTCCATATTATGATTTATATCAAAGATATTTTCCAAAAGGAGCAGGAAGTATCTTCACTTTTGAAGTGGATGGAAGTGAAGAAGAGACAAAGAAGTTTATTGATTCATTAGAAATTTTCTCATTATTAGCGAATGTTGCTGATGTAAAATCACTTGTCATTCATCCAGCAACAACAACTCATTCCCAATTAACAGATGAAGAATTAGTTGATCAAGGAATCACAAGACAAACTGTCAGACTTTCTATAGGAACAGAAAATATTGATGATATTTTATTTGACTTAGAAAATGCATTCAATCAAATATAGAGTATGATCATTCAATAATCACATGTGAATATATGAAAAAATCAGATAAAATTGATGATTTTATCATCAATTTTATCTTTTGTTTTGTCTCAAAAAAGTCTCACATTTGTCTCAAGTTTTGTTTCAATGAACAAAAA
>CAMFRJ010000115.1 GCA_945981915.1 uncultured Erysipelotrichaceae bacterium | reverse complement strand
GTGTTACAATATATAAAAAAGGAGGAATCATATGGCTATTATTAAACTTAATTATTTATCAAAATGTCTCTTACGTACTGTAGATGTTGATGTGATCTTACCTGCTGATAACTTAAATATGGATACATTAACTTACGAAAATCATGCTCCCTTTCCAACACTTTATCTACTACATGGTATTTTTGGGGATCAAAATGACTGGTTACATGGAACACGTATTCAAAGATGGGCAAATGAACATCATTTATGTGTCATCATGCCAAGTGGAGAAAATATGTTCTATGTTGATAATGAATACAATCATAATCTTTATAGTCAGTTTATCGGTGAAGAACTTGTTGAAATTACAAGACAAATGTTTCCCTTGTCTGTAAAAAAAGAAGAAACATTTATTGCAGGTTTATCAATGGGAGGATATGGTGCGATTGTTAACGGATTAAAATACTGTCAAACTTTTGGCTATGTAGCAGGATTATCTAGCGCATTAATGATCGATGATTGGGTCAATTGTCAACCACCGCTTATTCAAGTTCCAGATGCGAAAAAATATTATGAAAGTATTTTTGGTGATCTCACAAAATTAAAAGGCAGTGATAAAGATTACTATGCTTTGGTCAATCATCATGATATCAAAGATTTACCACATATGTATATGTGTGTCGGTACAGAAGATTTCTTATTGAAAAATAATAGAGACTATCGTGATTTCCTATTAGAAAAAGGTGTTGATTTAACTTATGAAGAAGGACCTGGAGGACATGAATGGAATTTTTGGGATCGTTATATTTTAAAAATACTTCATTGGTTACCTTTAAATTCATCACAAAGTGGATTAAATAGTGGAAATGTACAATAAAAGGAACAATATTGTTCCTTTTATTGCTTTTGTTCAATGATAACATTAATATATTCATATTTTATTCGTGTCATTTCATGAATCATCTTCTTTAATGCATCTTTAAGATCATTTTGTTGTTTCAATAGACAATCTATAACCAGTTGAATCATCATACATGGGCTTTCTTTTCCATTTATATACATAATTTGATCATCTTCTATATGAATCATCACATTTTGTGCCCTATCTTTAAAAAACAATTGGCATAACTCATTTGTTGTTCTATTAATCATATTTTCCTGTTTCAATGTTAATTTGTAATTTGTCTTTAATGAAATATAAAGCATCTTTTCACCTCCTATTTATCATTTATTCACTTGAAAATAAAATGAAAGTGTTTACAAAGCTTTTCTTCAAGTGATATAATATTCTTGCAAAGGTAGAATATGATTTTCTAGATTATCGCAAATATGAAGGAAGTTGTATGTCACTTTATGTACTCAATCTCATATTTGTGATTTTATACATAGAGTATTTCCGTTGTAAATTGAAAAGGAGGTACCATTAATGGCTGTTGGTAAAGTAAAATGGTTTAATTCTGAAAAAGGATTTGGATTCATTACAAATGACGAAGGTAAAGATATTTTCGTACATTTTTCTGCTATCCAAGCAGAAGGATTCAAAACATTAGAAGAAGGACAAACTGTAGACTATGAAGTTGTTGAAACAGATCGCGGTCCACAAGCTAAAAACGTTGTTGTTAAAGAATAAAATAGAGTCATAAAAAGAAGAGTACATGAAAATGTACCCTTCTTTTTATTTTACACAATAACAAAATTGAAGACATGTCTTCTCATGATTTTTATCAAAAAAAACCTCCTGTATCCGCGTTACAAACATGAACGCTCTTTACAAGAAGGTTGTCTATTCATTGTTTTATCTATAAACAACAACTGGTGTATTGACTGTCACTTGAGAATAAAGATTGGCAGCAAAACTTGATGGCAGATTGACACATCCATGAGAACCACTCGTCATATATATTTGTCCCCCAAATGTCTTTCGCCAACTTGCATCGTGTAAACCAATTCCTTTATTAAAAGGCATCCAATAAGAAACTGGTGTTTCATATTCATAAGTTCCATCTGGTTGTTTTTGACCTCTTAAGATCCGATTTCTTTGTTTAGCATAAATATAATACGTCCCACTTGGCGTATATCTATCTGATTTTGTTTCTGTTCCACTTACAATATCTGTTTCCATCACCACAGAACCATTTTTATGATACCATAAATGCTGCTTTGTAATATTCACTTCAATAAAAGTATTGCCTAAACCACCGTTTTCTTCTGTCACTTTACCAGTCACACAAGGGACTCTTTCCGTCACTGTTTTCTTTTCATTCACTAAAGATAACAAAGCCTCTATTTCTTCATTTTGTGAAACTCTTACGCCGTATGTTCCACCACTAACTGTATGGCTAACTCCGTCTCCACCTGTAAAAGTTCTTGTTTCTCCTTTTGTGTTAAATTGAGTCGCAACTTGCGTTACAAAATCAGCTATTTTTTCTTTAAAGACAGCATCATCTTTTATGTAGCTTCCATCTTCCTTTTTTGTTAACCAATCGATCATTGTCTGCCCATCTAAAGTCAAAACCTTTCCTTTAGAACTTTGATAACTGATACTTGCTAGACAATATTGATTAGCTGCTTCACACTTGTTTTTAAGATCTTGATCATCTTCTTTGACATTTGGTGTTGTATAACCATTAATCTTTTCAACATTCATCTTATTCTTTCCACCACTTAATGCCACTTTAATTTCTTTAATAAGTTGATCCATATTCAATTGAGAACCATATGTTTCTTTCACTATTGAAAATTGTCCATTTTCATATTTGATATATGCATCAGTTGGTGCCAATTGTTGTTCTTGTTGAGCATGTTGCAAAGACAAGATCCCTTGATTTAATCCTTCATCATCAACATGAACAATATCATCAACTGCTTTTTTTTCATCTGTAAAAAAGTTTAAAAACCAGCTCCATTTATTTTGTTGATCCATGACTTTCTTGATAGAATTATCTTTATTAAAAGAAACTCCTAATTGTGAAGATTGTAAGATCTCACTTTGTCCATCACGAAAAACTAACGTTAAAGACTGTTTACCAATGTTTGTTTCCATAACATGATTAGCTTCACTCTGTGTCATATTTCCTACATCATGTCCATTAATATATGTATGGTTTAAAAATTTATCTTGATAATAAAGAACACCTGCAAGATAAACAACGAGTACTGTTAAAATGATACATCCTAAAACAAGAAGCGATCTCTTATTCTTCAAATGAAACGATTGACTCTTTTTCTTTGCCATAAATCTCCCCCATTTCATATTTTCCACTACATTCTATCACAACACAAAAAAAGATAATAGGAAAAGTATGGTATTTATTGACTTAATTTCTTGATTTTGTCTTTCAGTTCATCAATTTTTCCATCATAAACGATACCTGACATACCCACACGTTTTGCCCCTTCAACATTGATCTTCATATCATCAACAAAGAGGCATTCTTCACCATTTAAATGAAAATGATCTAAAAAATGAAGATAAATATCTTTTGAAGGTTTTAATAATTGATATTTAGCTGAAATATAATACCCATCAAAATGATGAAAAATGGATTTCTTTTGATAATATTGATAAAATTGCAACGAACAGTTGGATAAAAGATAAATATGATAACCTTTATTCTTTAATTCAATGATACACTCTTCCATCTCATCAAATTGATCAAAATAATCAAACCAATGACATAATGCTCTTTCGATGAGATAATGAAATTGAGGATAACTGTGTGACAACTGTTGCTGAGCTTCTTCAATACTAATAAGCCCCTGATCAAGCTCTTGCCATTGTTGTGACTGAAAAACATGTTGGATCAACCATTGCTTTTCTTCTTGATCGGTACTTAGACAAGATGCAATATAATTTACATCCCAACGACAACAAACATTTCCCATATCCAAAACAATATTTTTTATCATCATTCTCCTTCTTTCTAAAAAAATAGGCAAATTGCCTATTTTTATAATAATTTATTCAACTTATCAACAATAACATCTTTTCCTACAAAACCTGTAATTTGATCGACTGCTTGCCCATCTTTAAAAATGACCAGATTAGGAATTGCTTGAATTCCATATCTTCCTGCAAGTCCAGGTTCTTGATCAACATCTACTTTTACAAAAGTAACATGAGGCATTGTTGTAGCAACATCTTCTAAAACAGGTGCCAACATTTTGCATGGGCCACACCAGTTTGCAAAAAAATCCACTAATACAACACCTTTTGATGTTATTTCATCAAAGTTCTGTTTATTTATTATTTTCATAAAATCACCTCAACTATATTATGACGAAACAAAAAAATTTTACAAGTTAAATGCTTAATTATTTGAATTTTATAACTATTACTGTTATGATGTTTTTGTCAGTTATGTATTAGAAATGAGATAGGAGTGATAATATGTCTAAAGTAGCAATCGTTACAGATAGTAATTCTGGTATTCATCAAGATGAAGCTCAAGAATTAGGAATTTTTGTATTACCAATGCCTTTTACAATAAACGGAGATTCATATTATGAAGATATAAATCTTACACAAGAAGAATTTTATGAAAAATTAATGAATAATGCAGAAGTTTTTACTTCTCAGCCAGTTGTTGGTGATGTCAGTAAATTATGGGATGAAGTATTAAAAAATTATGATGAAATCGTTCATATACCAATGTCTAGTGGTTTAAGTGGATCATGTCAAACAGCTTTAATGTTAGCACAAGAATATGATGGAAAAGTAGAAGTTGTTGATAATCAACGTATTTCAGTTACACAAAAGCGTGATGTTTTTGATGCAAAGAGATTGGCTGATGAAGGAAAATCTGCCAAAGAAATTAAAGAGATATTATTAAATAATAAATTGAATTCTTCAATTTATATTACAGTGAATACGCTAGAGTATTTGAAAAAAGGTGGACGTATTACTCCAGCAGTTGCTTTATTAGGTGGAATGTTAAAAATCAAACCTGTTTTAACAATTCAAGGAGAAAAATTGGATACATTTACGAAAACAAGAACAATGAATAAAGGAAAGCAAATTATGAAAGATGCTATCGCCAAAGATATTCAAGAACGTTTTGGTGGTGATTATCATAATGTTTATATTGATGTTGCTTATACTTATGATAGAGAAGCTGCCTTAGAGTTTAAAAAAGAACTCGAAGAAATCTATCCTGATGCACAAATCATCTGTGATCCTTTATCATTAAGCGTTTCTTGTCATATTGGACCTCATTCTTTAGCAATTGCAGCAAGTCAAAAATTATAAGATTCTTTTAAGAATCTTTTTTTATTTTCATAATTAAGTTGACTTTTTCATCATAGAATCCATATAATAC
>CAMFRJ010000114.1 GCA_945981915.1 uncultured Erysipelotrichaceae bacterium | reverse complement strand
ATTGAGGAGATGATTGAAGGACAAAAAGTTATCAAATCTTTTACTCATGAACAGGTTGCTAAAGAAGATTTTGATAAAATCAATGAACAACTATTTGAAAGTGCATATAATGCCAATCAATTTTCTAATATTTTAGGACCAATTATGAATAATTTAGGAAATATTTCTTATGTCTTAACAGCGTTATTAGGAGGAGTTATTGCGATTAACGGTATTGGCGGATTGACTTTAGGTGGATTGGCTTCTTTCTTACAGCTCAATCGCTCATTTAATCAACCAATTTCACAAATCTCTCAACAATTGAATTTTGTGATCATGGCTATGGCAGGAAGTAAAAGAATTTTTGATTTATTAGATCAGGAGGTAGAAGTTGATGAAGGTGTCGTGACATTATGTCATGTTGATGAAGTCGATGGACAGCTTGTTGAAACTGATCATGTGACAAATAAGTGGGCATGGAAACATCCACATCCTGATGGTAGTTTTGAATTAGTACCATTAGTGGGACATGTTTATTTTGATAATGTTGACTTTTCTTATAATGAATCCAAACAAATTTTATTTGGTATTGATTTATTTGCAAGAAAAGGTCAAAAGATTGCTTTTGTTGGAGCAACAGGTGCCGGGAAGACAACAATTACGAATCTGATCAATCGTTTCTATGATATTCAAAAAGGATCTATTACTTATGATGGTATCGATATTCAATTGATCAAAAAAGATTCATTACGTCATTCTTTAGGAATTGTTTTACAAGACACACATTTATTTACAGGAACAATCAAAGAAAATATCAAGTATGCCAGACCTGATGCCAGTGATGAAGAAGTCATTGCAGCAGCCAAACTCGCCAATGCTGATATCTTTATTAGTCATCTAGAAAAAGGTTATGACACGATGCTTTCTAGTGATGGTGCTTCACTATCACAAGGGCAAAGACAACTTTTATCGATTGCGCGAGCAGCTTTGGCGAATACACCAGTTTTGATATTAGATGAAGCAACATCATCTATTGATTCTCGAACAGAAAAAATTGTCCAAGATGGTATGGATAAGTTAATGCATGGAAGAACAACATTTGTCATTGCCCATCGTTTATCAACGATCAAAAACAGTGATGTGATCATGGTTATGGATCAAGGAAGAATTATTGAACGTGGAAATCATGATGAATTAATGGCGAAAAAAGGAAAATATTATCAATTATATACTGGTATGATTGAAATGGATTAATCGATGCTATTGCACAGTAACCGTGGAATATCTATAATAAGATAGAAAACGGTTACAAGGCATTGAAAGGAGGATTCTATGGGAACATTTAAATTTTCAATGAAAATGTTAATCAGAGATTATAAAAAAAGTCTTTTTTATGGATTAACACTGGTTTTTGCGGTGGCTGTTAGTTTTGTATTTTTTAATATTATCAATAATAACCAATTAGCTGATCAAAGTATCGCTGTTGGTGGGGGAACTTGGCAGAATGTTCAAACGCCATTTTCATCAATTTTATCGTTTTTAATTATCTGTTTTTGTTGTTTCATGATCTTTTTTGCCAATAATTTTTTTATGACTAGAAAAACAACAGAATTGGCTGTTATGGGTATGTCAGGGTCAGGATATATTAATTCAACAATGTATGTCTTATATCAGACTTTTGTTTTATTGGCTTTGGCGACACCATTAGGATTATTATTGGGACGTCTTGTTATCCCTTGTTCTAATGCCTATATGTATGAACGGCTCCATATTAGCAAAGATGTGAATATTATTCCTCAAGAAGCGTATATATATTCGTTTTTACTTGTTGCAATCGTACTAGCGATGATTTGTGTCTTAACAGCAGGATATTTACATCGTAATGATATTTTGGTTTTATTGTCACAAGAAAAAGAAATGAATTTCCATGGTAGCTCAAACAAATATAAACCTTTATTATATGTTGCTATCTATGTGTTTGGAATTGTGATGATGTTTATGAATCCCCATTCACCTAATGCTTATATAGCACCAACTTTGGTTGGTGTCATTGGTGTAGTAGGAATGATACGTTATGTTTTACCTGATGTTATCAAACATTTGAAAAAAGGTGTTTTTTTAACGAAACGTTATCGGTTGATTTCCATCTCTAATTTAAGTTATTCGATTCAAAGATCGCTATTATTATTTACTTTGATGACCGTTTCAGTGACAGGAATGATGGCTATATTAGCGGCTAATCAACAAAATCCTAGAGAGTTTGTGACATCTGTTATCGGTTATATTGTCGTTGTCTTATTATTAGTTGTTTCTATTGTTTACAAATTAATCATGGAAGCTGTGACGAGAAAAACACTATTCTTTAATTTATGGAAGATTGGATATACCAGAAAAGAATTAAAGAAAATTGTGAAACAGGAAGTGATCATGTATTATGCAATCTTGATTTTGATTCCGTTAGTTTATATTTTATTTATTGCGGGACGTTTCATTTATTATGGAGATATGACAATCAGTTTTGCGGTGATTTTTACATCAGCTTATGTGATACCTGTTATCTTATCAGGATTTTTGACTTATTTTGAATATAGAAATGCAGTTGTTAAACCAATTCAAGGAGGAAAATAAAATGGAAAGAAAAGAAATATTAGTCGCAGATAAAATTACAAAGATTTATGGTATTGGAACAAAAAATCTTTTTGAAGCCTTACATGAAGTATCCTTAACAATGTATGAAGGAGAATTCGTTTGTATTATGGGACCTTCTGGAGCTGGGAAATCAACTTTTATCAATAATTTATCAACAATCGATATTCCTACCAAAGGAAAGGTCTTTATCAATGGAACTGAAGTTCGTGTGATGTCTGAAGGACAAATAGGAAAATTCAGATATGAAAATTTAGGTTTTATTTTCCAGGAATTTAATTTATTAGATTCATTAACTATTTTTGAAAATATTGCTGTTCCTTTAACTTTAGCCAATGTCAATAAAGAAGAAATTACACAAAGAGTTCATGATGTTGCGAAAAAATTAGGGGTTGAACAAACATTAGATAAATTCCCAAATGAATGTTCTGGGGGACAAAGACAACGTGTTGCGATTTGTAGAGCGTTGGTGACAAACCCTAAGATCATTATTGCCGATGAACCAACAGGAAATCTAGATAGTAAGAATTCCCATGAAATTTTATCTTTATTTAAAGAATTAAATGAAAAAGAAGGTGTTTCGATCTTAATGGTTACACATGATGCTAAGATTGCTTCTTATTCAACAAAATTGCTTTATATCAAAGATGGAATTATTGATTGTACGATTGAAAGAGAAGGATTATCTCAAAAAGAATATTTTTATAAGATCGTTGATATCAATTCAAGTGAATCACAGGAGTTATTTGAATAATGGGTCTCATCAGATTATCTTTGATTTCGTTGAAAAAAGATTTGTCAAAAAGTATGTTCTACTTTTTGACATTTCTTCTTACCACAATTTTTATTTTTTCGTTCTTTAATTTGGTTTTTCATCCAGGAGCAAATATTAATTTAGGGAAAGATGATGGTACATTTGTGACTCCTATCGCTGTTTTTGTGATTGTGATTGCGATGGTTTGTGTTTTTCTAGCCAATAATTTTTATGTTTCCCATAAAGGAAAAGAAATATCAATTATTTTGATGTCAGGAGCTAGTGTTTTTCAATTAGGAATCTATTTGTTTTTTCAAGTTTTTATCATTATGATATTTTCTATACCGCTAGGACTACTTATTGGATATTTACTCATTCCTTTCATTAATAGTCTTTTTGCTTCGACTTTTTTGTATCAGGGAAGTTTGTTTTATTTATCAAAGCAAACACTTGTGGCAACAGGAGCTATTCTTCTTTTTGAAGTTTTTTGGTGTTCTTTGTTGAATTTGGGATATTGTGTCAGAAGTACGATTAATTCAATGATGAATGAAGAGAGTAAAATTGATTTATCAGGTATCAAAGGACCAAAGTTTTCACATCGTTTGTTTATACTTTGTTATTTCATACCACCTGTCATTTTTCTTTTTTTGAAAGATTCCATGTCTTTTTTGTTGTTTGCTTTGATTGGGATTATTGGTATTTTTGGAATCATCAAGAAGGTCTTACCTGATTGGATTGAAAAAAGACAAAAAAATGAATCTTTACAAGATTCAGTTCAACTACTTGGTTTAGGTTTTTTTCACAGTGATATCCAAAAAGTCTTTGGTTTGATGATCATCATGCTTTTATCATCAATCTTATTGACATGCGTCACTGTCTATACATTAAAACAACCATTAGTGTCAATGGTGGCTTTGATGTCTTACATTTCTGTGATGATTTTAATGTCTTTGACAATTGTTTTTAAAATTGGCATGGAATTAAATAAGAGAAAAAAGAATTTTCAGAATCTTTGTTATCTTGGTTTTTCTTTGAAACAAATTCATCAGATCATTCATTTAGAAATGAAACTTTTTTATGGGTTTATTTTATTGTTGCCATTTGTTTATCAAGTGATTATTTTATTGAATCTCTTAATAAGAAGTGAAGTGACATTGTATTTTGTGATGATTATTTTCATTATTCAAATAGTTCCTGTTGTGATCAGCTATTTTATCAGCATTTATCTCTATAAAGCAATCATTCCAAAAAGTATTATTGAAAAAAGATAAATATTGATCTGACAATCAATGAAAAAGGAGACGCTTATGATGAGCATCTCCTTTTCATACGTTTCGATAAAGTTTATTGTTTTTTCTTTTTGAATAAGTGAAAAAAAGAAAACGATTCTTTTCCCTGTTTGACAAAAGGATCACATTTTGTCTGATCTTTGACATCATAGAAAACAACTTCTTGACTTTGGGTATCAAAAAGACAATAAGTAGGTCTTCTGTATGTTCCTCGTGGGTATGTGACACTGCCAGGATTGATATAGATAATTTGATCTTTAACCAGGTAGAAAGGTTGGTGGGTGTGTCCGAAACAAACCACATCAATATGATGCTCTTTGGCGTAGTTTTCTAATTCATGGATGCCATGGTCAACATGATAAAGATGTCCATGAACAATAAAGAAACGAAGACCATCAATTTCTAAGGTCAAATGATCAGGAATAGGTTTTCGATCATTATTTCCTCTTACATTATAAAAATGCTTTTTTTCAAGATTTTCAAAAGGCATATAAATATCACCACAGTGAATGTATTCATCAGCCTGTTGTAATTCCATGATCTTGAAAAGCTCTTTTTTTGGCATAGAATGACTATCAGATAATATCATGACCTTCATTTTTATCGCTCCTTTCCAATCAAGGTATCCTATGTTATAATATTACTGTCTCTTA
>CAMFRJ010000113.1 GCA_945981915.1 uncultured Erysipelotrichaceae bacterium | reverse complement strand
GTTTTGTTAGTATTTCTATTTCTTTATAAATATTGTTTGCTTATTCTATTAAGTTATCTCACATCTTTAGTTTTTCAACCATTTATTGAAAAAATAATTCATTTTATGCATATTCAACATAAGCAAGGACAAACAATCATGTCTGTCATATTGGTTTTATGCATCTATGCTATTCTTATTTTATTTGTTATTTTGGTTCTCTATATTCTCTTACATGTATTTCACTTTTTACCTGATTATTTAACTAAAATCTATCAGATGTTGCTTCATGATCATTATCTGATGGCAATTTCACAAAAATTGTATCAATCTTTAAAAACAATAATCGATACGATGTTTTCAAAAATATTACATCTTTTTTTTCAAATATTATTACATTTAACTACTATTATCGGTTATATGTTTTTCCATCTGATCTTAACAATATTATTTGTTTTAGATGATCATATTGATAATTTTTTTAATCGTCATTTTCCATATCATTTCAATCTTTTTATATCTTCAATTAAACAAACAGTTTACACAATTCTAAAAACCTATTTTCTTTTATTTATTGTCACACTTTTTTGTTTATATATTGGCTTTTTGATCATTCATTTACAACATGCTTTTATGATTGCTTTTTTAATAGCTTTATTTGATTTCTTTCCTGTTTTAGGAATAGATATGATCATGATACCTTGGATTGTTATTTGTATTATTGTCAATCAAATGAAATTGGCCATTTCGTTGCTCATTATTTATATGATATGTTCAATAATAAGAAATATACTAGAACCACAATTGATGTCAAAACAAGTCAAAATACCAGCACTTTATTTTTTCATAACAACTTTAATCATGATGAAAATCATGGGAATGATGGGAATCATCTTGACTCCATTTTTACTTATTGTTTTCAGTCAGTTGCACGACTATCAAAAAATCAAAAATCATTTAAAAAGCGTTGACATTCATATATGATTTTTCTATAATATTTACGCGGCAACATCTAGGATATACGAGGACTCGACGTATAGCTTGGAGTTTGCTAAGACATTAACATAGGAGGATAAATGAATGTTAACTAAACAAGAAAAACAAGCTATCATGAAAGAATATGCAACAAAAGAAGGAGATACAGGATCTCCAGAAGTGCAAATTGCTGTTTTAACTGCTGATATCAACAAATTAAATGAACACTTCAAACAACATCCAAAAGATAAACACTCTAATAGAGGTTTATTAAAGAAAATTGGTAGAAGAAGAGATTTATTAAAATATTTAAGAAATAAAGATATCGAAAGATATTCAGCATTAGTAAAGAGATTAGGATTAAGAAGATAGTTTATAAAAGTGCTACGGCACTTTTTTCTTTTACTTTTAAAAGACCAATTTGTTCTAAAATAATACATCTTGAAGAGAGTATGCTATGATGAATTTGTAAAATAAAAAACCCATTTTCATGGGTTTTCATTATTCTACAGTTACAGATTTTGCTAGGTTTCGAGGTTTATCAACATCACAGCCCTTGATACCAGCAGCATAATAAGCGATTAATTGTAGAGGAATCGCTACTAAAACTGATTGTAAGATAGGATCAACCTTTGGTAAGATATATGTTTCTTTTACATTTCCTACTTCTTGTCCATCAATGGTAAATAAGATGACATTGGCACCTCGCGCAATTGTTTCTTGAATATTTGAGATTGTTTTTGCAGCAATATTTGGTTGTGTTGCAACAGCAATAACTAAACTTCCAGGTTCAATTAAGGCAATCGGACCATGTTTTAATTCACCAGCAATATAAGCATCTGCATGAACATAAGAAACTTCTTTTAATTTTAATGCTCCTTCAAGAACAGAAGCATAATCAAGACCTCTACCAATATAGTAGGCATCTTTGAGATCTTTTAGATATTGAGCATAATTCTCAAATAATTTTTCATCTTTAAGAATATTGTTGATACGTTCAGGCAATGAAGCAATTCCTTCAATGATACGTTTATAGTGTTCATTTTCATAACCCAAAGCCTGAGCAATATACATTGCGAGCAATAAGAGAACGATTAATTGTGTTGTATAAGCTTTTGTTGATGCAACAGCGATTTCTGGACCAGCACAAGTATAAATTGTGTGATCAGCTTCTCTTGAAATTGAAGAACCGAGAACATTAGCAATTGCAATAGTTGTGCAGCCTTTTTCTTTGGCAAGACGCAAAGCAGCCATTGTATCAGCGGTTTCTCCTGATTGAGATACAAAGATACAAAGTGTTTTTTCATCAATGATTGGATCGCAATATCTGAATTCACTTGCAGCTTGTGTAAAAGTTGGTATTTTTGTCAGTCTTTCTAAAATATTGGCTCCTGATAAGCATGCATGATAAGCTGTTCCACAAGCAACAAAATAAGCTTTGTTGAATGTTTTGAATTGATCTTTCATGTTATTTAATTCAGGGAGAACGATACGATCTGTTCCTTCTACACGACCTCTTAAAGTTTCTGCAATAGCATGTGGTTGTTCATGTATTTCTTTTAGCATGAACGTATCATAACCACCTTTTTTAGCAGCTTCATTATCATAAGGTATCGTTGTTAGTTCTTTAGAAATAGAGTGTCCATCTTTATCGAAGAAAGCCACTGAACCTTTATCTAAAATAGCAATTTCATAATCATTTAAAAAATAAACATCTTTTGTATAATCTAAGATTGCTGGAATGTCACTGGCTGCAACAGAAGCATTATCGGTTTTACCAATAACTAAAGGACTATCTTTTTTTGCGATATAAACTTTATCTGGGTCAATTGTTGAAACGATGCATAATGCGTAACTACCTTCAATTCTAGAGATGACTTTTTGTAAGGCTGCTTGTAAATTATGAGTTTTATTGTAATAGTAATCCATTAAATGAACAACAACTTCACTATCGGTTTCTGATTGAAAATGGTATCCCTGTAATATTAAGATATCTTTAAGCTCACGATAATTTTCGATAATTCCATTATGAACTAAAGAAATCGTATCAGCATTATTGGTATGGGGATGTGAATTTAAGTTAGATGGTACTCCATGAGTTGCCCATCTTGTATGACCAATTCCCACATGTCCAGTCACACTTTCATTTTTGAGAAGATCCTTTAAATTTTGTAATCTTCCCTTTGCTTTTTTAGTGAACAAACGATGATTTTCGATTGTTGTAATTCCCGCTGAGTCATATCCACGATATTCCAGCTTCTCAAGCCCTTGAAGTAAAAATGGTAGGGCTTCTTTGGTTGCACTAATGGCAGTAATTCCACACATTTTTAATTCCTCCTAATATATATTATGTGAGGTTATTAAAAAGAGGATACCTAATGGATTTGTTTTACAATCACTTGTAGTTTTTGTCCATCTTTCAGGTAGTATCATACCTCTAGACCATCCGCCGAATCTTTCGATAAGCCTAGCCCTCGTCAACTGTTTAAACAGTCCTGGCGCTAACATCTTCAATAACATCTTTTTGATAACCGATACCATTATAGCGAAATCTAGTATTTTTATCAATATTTATCATAAAACTAAAAAAATAAATTATTTTTATGAAAAACACAAATTTAGGAGATTATTATGTCAATTAAGGAAAATATAGAAGGAATAGTTCAAGCAATGGAAAATTTAGAAAAGACAGAACTTTATGATGTAGAAAAATATACATATTCATTATTACATCAAACGATACAATTAGAATTCTTTTATTGTCATTTGGTCAAAGATAAAGAAAAAGAATGCGACGAAACATTTTATTATGTTGATAAACGTCCCCGTGAGCATCAATTGGCTTATTTTAATATTGGCAGGGGGTTCCCTAAAGAATTGATGGATGGACATTGGTGTTATGTCTTGAAAGATTTAGGATATAAAATGATCATCATCCCATGTACTTCTTTAAAAGGAGATGAAGATGAATGTAATCCTGATTTTGAAAAAGATATTGATGTCAAGATGTATAGAAGAAAAACACATAGCCGTTTACAATTGAGTGATATTCGTTCAGTTGATGTCCAAAGGATTGATTTGCGCAAGCGCTTTTGTCGAGTCATCACCAGAAGAGAAGAAATCTTAGATTTTATTAAAGAAAAAATTTTTGATACAGATCTTGAAAAGTAAGATTATTTTCATATTATAAAAAGAACGCTCATTTTGAGCGCTCTTTTTATAAGTTTAATAAACGTTTAGTATCTCTTGCGATAACAAGTTCTTCATTAGTAGGGATAACAAAAATCTTAATGGTGCTATCAGGTAAAGAAATCAAACGTTCACCTTTGCCATTTTCATTAGCATCATCATCAATTTTTACACCTAGTGCTTCACTAATTAGCGAACATATTTCTTTTCTGGCATATGCTGAATTTTCACCAATACCAGCAGTAAAGCAGATAGCATCGGCACCACCTAGAGCAATATAATATCTCCCAATATAAGCAATAACTCTTCTAAAGAAGATATCTAACGCTAATTGAGCTCTTTCATTTCCTTCTTGAGCAGCTTTTTGTACATCTCTAAAATCACTTGATATGCCAGATACTCCTAATAATCCAGATTCTTTATTTAAGATACGAATGACTTCTTGAGCATCTATCTCTAATTTTTCAATCATATAATCAATGACTGATGCATCAATATCACCTGAACGAGTTCCCATCATGATACCTGCAAGAGGAGTAAATCCCATAGAAGTATTGATACATTTTCCATCTTTTACAGCAGATAAGGATCCTCCAGCGCCTAAATGTGCCACGATAATTTTTGAGTGTTCAGGATTTCCTAATAATTCTTTACAACGACTAGAAACAAAGAAATGACTTGTTCCATGTGCACCATATTTACGTATTTTGTTCTCTTCATAAAAATGATATGGTATAGGATAAATATAACATCTTGGTTCAATTGTTTGATGGAAAGCTGTATCAAAGACAACAACAGCACCAGCATTAGGAATGGCTTCTTTAAAAGCATAATATCCCGTAAGATTTGCACCATTATGTAAAGGTGCCAGATCTTTTAATTCATCAATTTTTTCAATGACATCATCATCGACAATCACTGATTGATCAAAATAAGCACCACCTTGAACAACACGATGACCAACACCTTTGATTTCATTTAAATCATGAACAATTTTCTTTTCTACCAATATATCTAACAACATTTTAACAGCAACTTTATGATCTTTGATAGGACATGTTTGAACATCTTTTTCACCATGATATTTTATTGTAAAAATAGAATCATCAAGACCAATTCTTTCGATAACTCCAGAAGTAATGACAGATTCGTCATCCATTTCAAATAATTGAAATTTAAGT
>CAMFRJ010000112.1 GCA_945981915.1 uncultured Erysipelotrichaceae bacterium | reverse complement strand
GATTCGCCTTAGTCTCGTGGGCTCGGAGATGTGTATAAGAGACAGGATGAACTGTTAGCATTGTTTGAACATCCTATCAGCTCTCTTGAATTCAAGATGAACTATTATTATGAAAGAACCAATACTGACAATTATGAAGATCGAAAGCAGTATTTAGAATCAATGGTCAAACTCATCAATCAATTAGATGATGATGTGGATCGTGCTTATTATAGTGAACAATTAGAAAAAAAATCAGGTTTTTCTAAAGAAATCATTTATAATTTATTAAATAAAGAAAAGAAAGTACAGACGGTTCCTATCAAAAAATATGTCACTTATCAAGGAAGTCAAAAGATTATTGATAAGTATCAAAAAGCTGAAAGAGAATTGTTGTATTTTATGATGCAGGATAAAAAATATGCAATGCAGTATGAAGCCAAAGCAGGATATATGTTTGATCATATCAATCGTATCATTGCTTCATATATTATTGATTATTATCGTCAGTATGTTGTATTAGAGGTTGCGGATCTGATTAGCAATATTGATGATGAAGAAATTGTAAAAACAATTTTAGAGATTTCGTCGATGCATTTACCTGATTTAAAAGACAATCAGGCTATAGATGATTATATACGTATTATTCAAGAAAAAATGAAAATTGAAAGAATCAAGCAGTTAGAAAAAGATCTTTCAAATACTTTAGATGATATACAAAAATCAAAGATTGCTTTAGAAATTATTCAATTGAAAAAAGAAATCGTTGATTGATAAGAAAAGGAGTAACATATGGCAAAGAAAAAAGTACAAGCAGTATCGTTTGAAGATTTAAAAGCTTTGGTTCTTAATGAAGCCAAAGACAATGACAATGTATTATCACAGGATCAAATTGATGAATATTTAACAAATTATGATTTGAGTGATGAATTAGCAGAAGAATTATTAGATTATATTCAACAAAATAATATTGTTATTTCTGATGATGGTTTAGATTCTCTTGATCTCGATGATGATCTCCTATTATCAGGAGTGACTGATTTAGATGATGATTTAGAAGTTGTTGATGATGATGATACTCCTGATCTTGATTTTGATGGTGATTTTGATATGATGACTGGTGATACCATTCATATGTATCAAGAACATGAAGAAGATAAAGAATTAGATAATAACCAATTAGGAAGTAATGTCAAGATCAATGATCCTGTCAAAATGTATTTAAAAGAGATTGGAAGAGTTGAATTATTAACTCATGAACAGGAAATTGATTTAGCGAAACGTATTTTAGAAGGTGATGAAGAAGCTAAAAAAGAATTGGCTGCAGCCAATTTAAGATTAGTTGTTTCTATTGCTAAAAGATATGTTGGTAGAGGAATGTTATTCCTTGATTTGATACAAGAAGGAAACATGGGACTTATTAAAGCTGTTGAAAAATTTGATTATACAAAAGGTTTCAAGTTTTCAACATATGCAACATGGTGGATCAGACAAGCTATTACACGTGCAATTGCTGATCAGGCAAGAACAATTCGTATTCCTGTACACATGGTTGAAACAATTAATAAGTTGACAAGAATTCAAAGACAGTTAGTACAAGAATTAGGAAGAGAACCAAGTGCTGAGGAAATCGCTGAAAAGATGGATGGTATGACACCAGAAAAAGTGAGAGAAATTCAAAAGATTTCTTTAGAACCTGTTTCTTTAGAAACACCAATTGGAGAAGAAGATGATTCTCATTTAGGTGATTTTATTGAAGATGAAGGGGCTATGTCACCAGATGACTATGCTGCAAATGAATTATTAAAAGATGAGTTAAATGATGTTTTATTAGAATTGACAGATAGAGAAGAAAAAGTTTTAAGATTAAGATTTGGCTTGGATGATGGAAGAACACGTACATTAGAGGAAGTTGGTAAAGAATTTAATGTCACACGTGAACGTATTAGACAAATTGAAGCAAAGGCATTAAGAAAATTAAAACATCCATCACGTTCTAAGAGATTGAAAGATTTTTTAAATCGTTAATATGAAATTATCCGATAGATTAAAACGATTGGCAGATTTAATTGAAAAATATAAAAAAGGAGATGTCTTAGCGGACATAGGAACGGATCATGCATATTTGCCTTGTTATCTTGTTGAAAACAAGATTATTTCCAAGGCTTATGCTTGTGATGTCTCTCAAGGTCCATATGAGTCATCTCTTTCAACTATCTCGAAGCATCATTTGATTGATCAAGTCGAAGCATTATTAGGTGATGGTTTAGAGCCAATACTTGATAAAAAGGTTGATATGATCACTATTGCTGGTATGGGTTCTTACTTGATAGGTGATATTTTAGAGAAAAATAGACAATATATTAAAGATGATCATTTATTGTTTTTGCAGCCTAATGCCAATACTGATCATTTAAGACAATATTTATTTTCTCATGGTTTTATGATTGTTGATGAATTATTGGTCAAAGAAGGTCATCATATTTATGATATGATGGTTGTTAAAAAGAGTCATTATATTGCTGATGAATATGATATTGAATTTGGACCAATTTTAAAAAACAAAAAAACAGAATTATTTATTGAAAAATGGAAAAAACAATATGTTGTTTATCAAAATATCATGAAAGGATTATCACTAAATCATCCCAGATATGAAGAATTAAAACATAAAATAGAAATGATAGAGGTTATTTTAGATGAAAGCTTATGAAATTATGAATTATCTTGAACAATATTTTCCATTAGCTTTACAAATGGATTTTGATAAATGTGGTCTACAAATAGGAAATGGTGAAAAGGAGATTCAGAAAGTCTTTGTTGCTTTAAATGCTGATAATGATTCTTTGAATCAATGCATTGCACAGCATTGTCAAATGATGATTACTCATCATCCATTTCTATTAGAAACAATTCATTCTATTGATCTTCAACAACATCAGGGTTATTTTATTAAAAAAGCGATAGAACATGATATTGTTGTTTATAGCTTACATACTTGTTTAGATAGAGGTCAAAATGGTATTTCTATGAATGATTGGCTTTTATCTATGTTACCAGTTAAACATATTGAATGTTATGACGAGATAGAGGTTGGTAAAAAAGGAATTTTGAAAGAACCAATGAAAGGTGAAGATTGGATCCAATGTGTCAAAGAAACTTTTCATTTGGAACACTTGAAATATACGAGAAATACACACCGAATGATTCATCGTGTTGCTCTTTGTGGAGGAAGTGGAGCAGATGATATTGAACTATTAGCTGATCAAGTTGATTGTTATATCACAGGTGATTGTAAATATCGTCATGGAAAATATGCGATTGATCATGATTGTCTGTTGATTGATGTGGGGCATCATTTAGAGGTCATCATTGAAGAAAAATTACCTGAATTATTAAAAAATTTACCAATTGAAATTGACATCTGTCATAGCCAAGACTATTTCGATTACGAATAATGGAGAGAAAAATGATTAAATTAGTGGCAACGGATATGGATGGAACATTTCTTGATTCTAAGAAAGAATTTGATCCAAAATTTATCGATATTTTTCATGAACTCAATAAATTACATATTAAGTTTGTTGTGGCCAGTGGGCAACAATACTATCGTTTGTATCAACGTTTTATTCCCATGAGTGAAGATATTTGTTTTATTGCGGAAAATGGAACATTTGTTGCTATGGGAAGTCAAAAACTATTTGCTAACGAGATTAGACGTGACTTGGTTAATCAAGCAATTGATATTATTGAAAAAACACCACGTCTTTTTATGATCATGTGTGGAACAAAAGCGGCTTATATTGAAAAAAAATATCAAAGTTATGAATATGAAGTGAAGAAGTATTATTGTATGTATGAATTCGTTGATAGCTTTGATGAAGTTGATGATGAAATTATCAAATTGGCAATTTACGATCCAGATTATAATATTAAAGAATTATTAGCAGACGTTTTATCACAATTACCAAAGGAATTAAAGACTGTTACGAGTGGTAATGAATGGATGGATATTACGAATAAAGAGGCAAATAAAGGATTATCAATGACTTTTTTAGAAGAATATCTAGGAGTTCATCCTGATGAAGCCATGGCTTTTGGAGATCAGATGAATGATTATGAATTATTAAAAAGTGTTAAATATAGTTATGCGATGGATAATGCGGTTGATGAGATCAAAGATATCGCTTATGGAATCGTTCCATCTAATATTGAACAAGGAGTTTTGATCAAATTAGAAGAATTAATCAAAAATAAAGGGCATATTAAATAAGGACTCTATAAAGAGTCCTTATTTAATAAGTGTTCTTTAAATCTCTTCTTTTCTCTTTTCTTTTCATACATCAATCTATCTGCGTAAGTGATCAATTGTGCAATATCAACATTTTTTGTAAGGATATCAAAAACACTAATTCCATAAGAAAGACTGACATAAAATGGGTAATCAACACTATCGTTTAATGACTCTTCAATATTTTTAAAATAACAATCAAAGTCCTTAATGAATGAGATATTGTCGGTTTTAAATACAACAATAAATTCATCACCACCAAGTCTGGCAATAATAGCATCATTTTTAAATGCTTCTTTTAATATTTGTGATGCTAATAAGATAGCTTGATCACCTGCTTCATGACCAAAAGTATCATTAATATATTTTAAGCTGTCGATATCTCCTAAAAGAAGATAAAAGATATCATGTTTTTTCTTATTATTTTGTAAAAATTCTAACTGATCATAGACACCTCTACGGTTATATAAATGTGTCAGTTCGTCTGTTAATGCACGTGTATTTAATTGAGAAAGCATAGAATTTAAGCTTATTGAGATTGCAAACTGATTGGCTATAAAATCAATATATGAAATTTTGTTCAAATCAATTTCACAAACAAAGAGACCGTAATGAATATCATTAAAATGTACATTCGTCATGACTCTTGCATTTAATGATTGTGTACTTAATATATCTTTAGTTTTGATGTAACAATGATGCGTTGGTATCATTTGACCATTTTCAATATTGAGTTCCCAAATTAACTCTTTAGGAATTTGAAAAGACAAATCATCTGGACTTTTAACAGGATGTTCAAATAAATATAATTGAGCATTACGAATACTTAATTTTTCTAAACTTTGAATGAGTTGATTATTTTGATGGAGATGATGATGCATAGCCATCTGACTCATTGTATCAATGCTCATGATTTCATCTTTTTTATCGGCAATTTGCTGATAGATACATTTGTTATAACACAAAATAATATGAGAATATAATTTCTTATAAAAATGAATAACACCATTTCCTTTTCTTTCATTTTCAAAATCAATAAAAATAGAAAGGGCAATCAATAGTTT
>CAMFRJ010000111.1 GCA_945981915.1 uncultured Erysipelotrichaceae bacterium | reverse complement strand
CATTAATATTATTGATATAAAAAATGATAAAGAGGTAAGCCTATGAAAAATTTAATGAAACATGAAAAAAATATCAATTCATTACTTGCAAGGTATGGCGTGAAATTTGGTATCTATAAAAATAACGTTTTTTATGAACAGTTATTTCCATATGATGCTATTCCAAGAATCATATCAAAAGATGAATTTACATATTTAGAAAAAGGATTGATTCAAAGAGTGAATGCTTTAAATGCCTTTTTAAAAGATATTTATGGTCCAAAGGGGATCATTAAAGATGGTGTGATACCTGAAGAATTTGTCTTTGCATCATCAGGCTATTTAGTTGAATGTGATGGGATCGTGCCTCCACAAGGAATTTATAGTCATATTTCAGGTATTGACCTGGTTCAGGCAAAAGATGGAACATGGTATGTGTTAGAAGATAATTTGCGTATTCCAAGTGGAGCAAGCTATCCGATGATTGCAAGAGAATTGTGTCGAAAATCAAGTCCACAGACATTTATTGACAATCATATTGAAGATAACAGAGATTATGCCTCACTATTAAAGAAAACGATGGATTATGTTAATACTGGTGGAATTAATGTCATCTTTACCCCAGGAAGATATAACGCTGCATATTTTGAACATTCATATTTAGCTGAAAAAACAGATGCTATCTTGGTAGGTCCTAATGATCTGACGGTAAAAGAAGATGATTTGTATTTTAAAAATTATGATGGGACTTTAGAAAAGGTAGGGAGTATCTATCGACGTGTTTCAGATGAATATTTGGATCCAATGACTTTTTATGAAGATTCATTGATTGGTATTCCGCATTTAATGGAAGTTTATAAAAAAGGAAATGTCGCTATTATTAATGCACCTGGAAATGGTGTTGGGGATGATAAAGGAATCTATTATTTTGTTCCTAAAATGATAGAGTATTATTTAAAAGAAAAGCCAATTTTAAATAATGCACCGACATATTTACCATTTTATCAAGAAGATATGGATTATGTTCTCAAAAATTTTGATCAACTCGTTTTAAAAGATGTTGCAGAAGCAGGAGGTTATGGGGTTGTTTTTGGAAGTAAGATGACCAAACATGAAAAAGAAGATTTCATTCAATTGTTGAAGAAAGAACCAAGACGTTTTATTGCACAGGAAGTCATTGATTTTAAGGATATTGAAATCCATGACAATGGTCAGATTGTTGAAAGAAAAGCAGATCTCAGAGCTTTTGTCTTAACAGGTGAAAAGACGGTTGTATGGAAGAGTGGATTAACAAGATTTTCTCGTAATCCAGATTCATTTATTGTGAATTCTTCACAAGGAGGAGGGTTTAAGGACACATGGGTTTTATCGCGTTAGACAAAGTAGATAACTTATTATGGTTAGGAAGATATAGTGAAAGAGTTTATACAACGATTAAAGAATTTTTTAAAGGGTTTGATTTAATGTTGGATGATGAAAACTTTTATCATGTTTATTGTAAACATTTACAGATTCCTGATATTTATCAAGATCAAAAGGATTTTATTGAAAAATATATCTCTGATAAGAACAATGTTGATTCCATTATCTCAAACTTATATAGAGCTTATGATAACTGTATTGTTTTAAGAAATGAAATAGGAAGTGAAACACTTTCTTATTTGGAACTCGCATTAACTGATTTAGAATCGATTCGTGATTTTGAATCATTTATCATTGATTTACAATCTGTTTTAGACCATATTTTAGCATTCTGGGCTTGTCTAGATGATACGGTTTCATCTTCGGAGGTGAGAAGTATTGTAAAATTAGGGAAAAGATTAGAAAGAATGGATCTGTATTTACGTTTACGTAAAGATAAACAAGATTTAGCGAAAGCATTTCGTTTTTTAGAATATCGTATTAATAAGAATACGATTGCATTTGATAAAGAAAAATTTATAGAGTTAAAAAAGATAATGAATGAAAAAGAGATCCATTATTATGAAGCTATAGAAATTGTTGAAGGATTGTTAGACTAATGAAATATTTGAAATTTCAATATCAGTTGTCTATTCAATTAGATAAAGACATTCATCATCATTATTTTACATTAAAATGTTTACCTAAAACAGAAAATGGACAAAATGTCATACAATTAAAAACAAGAATCAATGCTGATTATTATTCCATAAGTCAAGATTCTTTTTCAAATAAGATGATTTATGGGTATAAAGAAGATCCACATCAAAGTTTACATATATTTATACAGGGAAAAGTTGCTACTCATCCTTATCCTTATGAAGACGAGTATCTTTTACCTGTTTACAAATTAGCAACTAAACAGACGAAGATATCACAAGAAATGATTGATTTTTTAAGTCAACTAGATATTAAAGAAAACAGGAAAGATATGTGGTTATTGATGAACCGAATACATGAATATATGACATATCAAAAAAATGTGACTGATACCAATACAACTGCAAGTGATGCTTTTCATTTAAGAAAAGGGGTCTGTCAAGATTATGCACATATTATGATTGCAATGTTGAGATATTTACATATTCCTTGTCGTTATGTCGCTGGAATCATGGAAAATGAAAACTATACACATGCTTGGGTGGAAGTTTATTTAGAACATTTATGGTATGGTTTTGATCCAACAAATAATGTTGCTATTCGTGATAGCTATATTGTTTTTGCAAGAGGCAGAGATGCAAAAGATACACTTGTGAATAAGGGAATTTATTATGGAAATTGTACCAGTCAAAAACAAAGTGTCAATATCGTTGTGGAGGAATATTATGATTAAAACAATTACATCAGCGAATTTACCAGTTGATGAAACATATGAGATACAAAAAAATCATTTGGTTTTAGGCAATGGAAAAAAAAGGATATGTATTGTCACAGGAACACATGGAGATGAATTAGAAGGACAATATGTTTGTTTTGAATTACAAAAAATAATTGAAAAGCAACATGATCTCTTTGATGGAATCATCGATATTTATCCCGCTATCAATCCATTAGGATTAGAATCTATGACAAGAAAAGTACCCTTCTTTGATTTAGATATGAATAGAATTTTTCCTGGAGATAAAGAAGGATCTTTGGTAGAATATGTTGCTTATCAGATCATTCAGGATCTTAAGGGTGCTGATTTGGTTGTCGATATTCATGCCAGCAATGTTTATTTAAAAGAGATTCCTCAAATCAGGATTAATGAAACGCAAAGTGCTGGTCTTATTGAACTTGCCAAACAAATGAATGTAGATTTTATTTGGGAGCATAGTGCATCAACTGTTCTGGAATCAACACTTGCTTATAGTTTAAATGATATCAAGACACCGACATTAGTAGTGGAAATGGGTGTTGGATTAAGAATTACCAAAAACTATGGAAATCAATTGATTGCTGGACTATTGAATGTTATGAAGTATTTGGGAATGTATCATGGTGAAACAGTCTGTAAAGAACCTATGATTTCTACCGATAAAAATGTGTTCTTTTTAAACGCAAAAGAAGCAGGATTGTTTTTACCTACCATTGCTCATGATTATCATGTTCAAAAAGGACAGAAAATTGGTGAAATCGTTAATCCCCTCACAGGTGAGGTTGAAGAAGAGGTCTGCTCTCCTTGTACCGGTTTGGTCTTTACATTAAGAGAGTATCCTTTGGTCAATGAAGGGTCATTATTAGGAAGAATTTTGGAGAATCAGAAATGAAAAAAGAAGTCATTTATGAATTAAAATCATTATATCGAGATCCCTTAAGAATTACAGGTTATAGTTTTGGAGAGGGAAAAGAAAGTATTTGTATTGTTGGCGCAATGCGAGGGAATGAAGTTCAACAAATCTATGTCTGTTCACAAATCATTCAAAAGCTACAAGAATTAGAAAGAAACAGACAGCTTGATCCACGTCAAAAGATCATGGTCATTCCTTCAATCAATCATTATTCGATGAATATTGCTAAAAGATTTTGGGCACAGGATGATACAGATATCAACCGTATGTTTCCTGGATATAACGAAGGAGAAACAACTCAAAGGATTGCAGAAGGTGTTTTTAGAAACATCAAAGATTATATTTATGGCATCCAATTTACAAGTTTTTATATTCCTGGTGAATTTGCGACACATATTCGTATGATGAAAACAGGATTAGAAGATATCGAAGATGCCAAATTATTTGGATTACCTTATATTGTCGTAAGAAATCCACGTCCTTATGATACGACAACATTGAATTACAATTGGCAGATATGGAATTGTAAAGCGTATTCTTTCTATACTAAAGATACGGATATTATTGATGAAGTGAGTGTTAAGGAGGCTGTGAATTGTGTATTGCGTTTTCTTTATCAAAAAGGATTATCAAGTTATAAAATGAGCGGTGGTTATATAAGTGAGATTGTTCCAGAAGGACAAATGTTGTCATTGAAAACAACGCAAGCTGGTATTTTAAGAAGACTTGTGGAAGTTAATGATGAAGTTGAAAAAGGACAAGTCTTAGCAGAAGTATTGGATCCTTATGAAGGTACAGTTTTAGAAAAAATTTATGCTTTAAAAAGAGGAATGGTTTTCTTTGTTCACTCTCAACCACTTGTTTATTCCCAAACAGCAGTTGTAAAATTAAAGCTCATTGATTAAGAAGATAAACTTATCTTCTTTTTTAGGAGGTGTTTTATGGAAAAACATGTGATAGCTTTGATACCATTATATGATGATGAAAAAGAGAGCTATTGGATGTTACCTGGATATATGAAGATGATTGAAGAAGCAGGAGCTATAGCAATCATGTTGCCTATGATAAACGATCATGCATCTTTAAAACAGATGGCAAAACAATGTGATGGCTTTCTATTTACAGGAGGACATGATGTTTCCCCTCATCTCTATCATGAAACAATTCATCATCGTTGTGGTATAGTTTGTAAAAAACGAGATGAAATGGAAAAAGAATTATTTGATATCGTTTATCAGATGGATAAGCCAATGTTAGGAATCTGTCGAGGCCTCCAACTCTTTAATGTTTTATTAGGAGGAACTCTCTATCAAGATTTGTTAAGTCAACAAGTGACGTCTTTTGATCATCATCAGCTTCCACCTTATGATATCACTGTTCATCACAATATCATTGTGAAAGAGACACCATTATATGCTTTATTGAAGCAAGAAAAGATTGCTGTTAATAGTTATCATCATCAAGCCATCAAGGATCTCTCATCACAATTGAAGGTGATGGCATATAGTGAAGATGGCTTGATTGAGGCTGTTTACCATCCTTTCAAAAAATATCTTCAGGCTTTTCAGTGGCATCCTGAGTACCTATTACAGGAAAAAAGCAGTCAATTAATCATCGAAGAATTTATCAGAAAATGTCAAGAATCATGTTTTGACCTATGATGAAAAAGT
>CAMFRJ010000110.1 GCA_945981915.1 uncultured Erysipelotrichaceae bacterium | reverse complement strand
CTACACACTGCATATCGTCGGCAGCGTCAGATGTGTATAAGAGACAGAATGACCAATATGTAAACTATCACCTGTCGGATCTGTCCCTATATAAAAAGTCATTCCTCCATTATTTAACTTATCCTTAATTTCAGGAGAACTGACATCTTTGATCAATCCTCTCCAAACCAATTCATCATATATTTTCATAATATCCTCCTTGAATAAAAAAACGTCCTTAAAAGGACGAAATAATCGCGGTACCACCTTTATTTATGTCAAAGACATACTCTCATTATGATAACGGTATCTCACCGTCTAAGCTTTTCACTTAGAAGCTCCAAAGTGTATTCATATTATCTATTGATCTATTTCCACCAACCATAGACTCTCTATGACAAATCAATAATACTACTTGTCTTTTTCTTTGCTGTAAAAATATCATATTAAATTTGAATAATAATGTCAATAAAAAAAACAATAAAGGTTAAGACCATTATTGTTTTGTTGAATCTCTTTTCATAATAAGTGTATTCACACAGACTTCTTTTGTATCAATATCTTCATCATTTAAGATTTTCGTTAATAAGCGCACTGCCAAAGCTCCCATGTCATAAATTGGCAAGTGAACAGATGTCAAGGTTGGTCTTGACATCAACGCATAGCTTGTATCCATCATTGAAATAACTTCCATATCATCTGGAATCGCTATATGATTATCCTGTGCAGCATTAATAACTGCAACACCTTCTTTATCATAACTTGCAAAGACAACATCATGCTTATGATTTTTAAAATACTCACAAAATTGTGGATAACATTTTTCATAATGAGTAGAAGTATGGATAACCTGCTGATTTTCATCAAAAGGTAAATGATAATTATCATAAGCCATTTTGATACCAGAAATCAAATCTTCAGTTTTTACTAAATTTTGTTTAGGACTTATAAAAACAATATCATTTTTTTCTTCTTTAAGATATTTTTCAACAATCTCAAATGCAACTTTCTGTGCATCTATGTATATAGAGCCAATAAGATCATCAGAAACACAAGTTCCAATAACAACTGCTGGGATTTTATATTTCTTAACTAATTCTATTTCCTGATTAATTTGATCATTATTAAATAAAATAACTCCATCTGCTCTTGCTTTTACTACTTTTTCTAGTACATGTCCTACAGTATCATCATCTCCAATATCATCAGTTGTATAAATTGTGATATTATAATCCAGATGACGCCCTGCATCACCTATTCCCCCAATCATATTTTTAACATGTGCAAACAATGATTGTGGAAATATAATTGCAATTGTTGTAGTTTTACTTGTTGCTAGTCCTCTTGCAACCTGATTCGGTTTAAAATCTAACTCATTAATAACTTTTAAAACTTTTTGTTTTGTTTTTTCTCGAACGACTGACGACCCATTGATAACTCTAGAAACTGTAGCAAGAGAAACCCCTGCTTCTCTTGCTACATCATAAATAGTCACTTTTTTCATTAGTTTTTAAGATCTTCAATTACTACATCAAGCTCATCTTCAATGTCATCAATCTCATCTTCTAAACTAGAAATTTCTTCAAAAGATTCTTCGTCGATTTTTTGTTTAACATCTTTAATTTTTTCTAAAACTTCTTCAATAATGCTTTCAACTTTTTCTTTAACATTATTGTATTGATCACTTTCTTTTAAACCAGAAAGTACATCATCCAATTTATCTTTTAATTCATCAAACTTAGGTTTCAATTCTTCATATTTATCTTTTGTTTGATCTTTAAAATCATCAATGTCAAATTCATCAATTGCCTGTTTGATATCATCAATTGTTTTATTAATCAATTCAATATAATCATCTTTAGACATATTTTTTGCAGTATTTAATGTCTCTTTTCCTTTTTCTTTTAATTCATTTCTTAATTCACTACCTTTTTTAGGAGCCAATAACATTCCAGCAACAGCACCTATACCTAATGTAGTCATAAATTTGAATAATTTCATACCATCATTTCCTTTCTATTATTTTTTAAGCAAATTCATAACAGCCTTCAATGGATTAAATTTTGGTCTGTTAGGATCAAAAAATTTAGCTACTGTTTCCACAGGTGCATTCAATAAATCAAGTTTATAATTGACATCATCTAAAACCTTATCGACTCTTTTTAAAGTTTCTTGAGCCATTTCAACAGTATCTCCTGTTTGTTTTAATGCACCAGCAGTTCTTATAAAAAGGACTCCCAATCCAACAAGAGCAAAAGCACCTGCAAGAATTAAAACACAGTAACACATTTGCATTGCATCCATATATAATACCTCTTCTTTCTCTTTTTACAATTATAACATAATATGGGATGATTATATAGAAGATTTTGCCAAAATCAGTTTTTCTTCAAATTTATAAATATCTTTACTACTCATAAATAAGAAGACACAATCATCATATTGCATTAATTCTTGAACACCAGTATCATCTTCTTGAATGACTTTTGCTCTAGGTGCATATTTTGCAATATCATAGATATCTATATCTATTCCATCTTCATGTTTCGCATTTTCTGGAAAAGGACAAAAATATGGATAGTCAGCTTTTTCCATTTCACTTGCAAACTCCTTAGCAAATCTTTGCCCACGAGAAAATCTATCTGGTTGGAAAATAGCAACTATTTTCTTTCCAGGATAACGCACCCTTGTAGCTTCAATAACATATTTGATTGCTGTTGGATGATGAGCATAATCATCAACATATACATTATGTCCAATTTCTTGAACTGTATAACGTCTTTTTGTTCCTTCGAATGTTTGTAATCTCTTTAAGATATATTCATATGACATATCTTCCAAATATCCAAGTGTAATAATAGCAAGTGAATTATATAACATATGATATCCATATAATGGTATGTTAAAATGTCCAAATAATTCTTTATGAATATAAACATCAAAAGATAATCCCTGTGGTGTTTCTAAGACATTGACAGCTTGAACATCATTTTGATTCCCTAACCCAAAACGCAAAACTCTTTTTTCAAAATGAATCTTCTTAATATTAGGATCATCTCCCCAAACAATAACCGTATCTTTGACTTGTTTTGCAAAATTTTCAAAAGATTCAATATATCGATCTAAATTACCAAAATAATCAACATGATCCAATTCAATATTATTAATAATAGCGTAAGTTGGATAATAATGTAAAAAATGATCTTGGAATTCACATGTTTCTGCAATAAAATATTTACTGTCCTTCATTCCATGACCTGTACCATCCCCGATCAAAACACTTGTTTTATCAAAATCTTCAAATAGATGATAAGCCATACCAGTTGTTGTTGTCTTTCCATGTGTTCCAGCAACAGCAATAGAAATATAATGTTCCATAAATTCAGCCAAGAAATCATAATAGCGTGTACACTTGACATTTGGATTTTCTAAAGCTGCTTTGACTTCTTCATTTGTTTCATCAAAGGCATTTCCAATGATGACATGATATCCATCTTTAATATTATCCTTATTAAATGAATAAATAGGTATGTTCCTTTTTCTTAATTCATCTTCAATAAATATATATTTATCAATATCGCTGCCTGCAACTTCATTCCCTAATTCATATAAAATAGTTGCAAGTGGAGCCATTCCAGACCCTTTAATTCCTATAAAATAATACATTTTCGTCACCTCGTTAATATCTTACCACAATTCAATCTATTTTGTTTAAACTATTTAAAAAAACGAGTAAAAACTCGTTTTAAATAATTTGTATATCTTTTGAATAATGATTTAAAATCTGGCATCCCTCTTCTGTTACCAAAACAAGATCTTCAATTCTTACACCAAAATCATCTTTAAGATAAATACCTGGTTCTATCGAGAAAATCATACCTGGTTCGACTTCCATATCAAATTTATCAGAAACATCACCAAATTCATGAACATCTCTTCCAATGAAATGTCCAAGACGATGATTGAAATTTGGTCCATAACCTGCTTGTGTGATGATAGTTCTTGCACACTTATCTATATCAGATAATTTAACCCCAGGTTTAATCATTTTTTCAGCAACTTCATTTGCTTTTTTGACCAATTCGTACACTTCAATCTGTTTTTCAGTAATACCACCATAGAAAACAGTTCTTGTCATATCAGAACAATAACCTTTATAGGTACATCCCATATCAATAATGATGCTATGACCTTCTCTTGGTTTTGTATGATCATTTCCATGATGAGGATCAGCACCATTTTTACCAAATGCAATCATCGGTTCAAAACTTAACCCATCAGCACCATGTTTTACATAAATCTCAGGTAACTTTTGAGCAATTTCTATTTCTGACAGTCCTTTTTTGCAAAGATCAATGACTTCTTGCATTGCTAGATCATTAATACGACTTGCTTCTAACATTAAAACTTGTTCTTGAATATCTTTCTTCATTCTCACTAAATCAACACATGGTGAAGCATTGATAAATTTAGCCTTTGGTAATTTTTTCATCATTGAAAGCAAATATCTTGAAGGCCAATTTTTATCAATACCTATTCTATTTGGAAAAGTCATATGATCTACAATACTTTGAATAGCATCGTCACCATCTTTATGCCATACAATTTCTATATCAAGACTATCTTCCAAATAAAACAGATCATTCATAAATAACTTATGATCTCCGTGCTTTGATATCATAAGAACAAATAATCTTTCATAAGGATTATTATAATAATCTGTACAATAAGCAATTGATTGAGGATCACTAATCAAAAAATAATCAAGTGAAGCTTCTTCCATCAGTTCCAAGATACAGTTGATTCTTTCATTATTCATCTTCTAATACTCCTATACCCAATTCATCTAGTTGATCTTTTTCAACACTGTTAGGTGCTTTAGACATAGGACATGTCGCACTTGCATTTTTCGGAAAAGCAATCACATCTCTAATAGATTCACTTTGTGTAAGTAACATAACTAATCGATCTAAACCTAATGCAAATCCTCCATGTGGCGGTGTTCCATATTTCAATGCTTCAACAAACCAACCAAACTTATTTTCAACTTGTTCTGGTGTTAAACTTAAGGCTTTGAAGGCTCTTTCTTGTAATTCTTCTTCATAAATACGTTGTGAGCCACCGCCAAGTTCAAATCCGTTTAAAACAATATCATAAGCATCAGCTAGACAATGTTCTGGATCAGTATCAATCTTGTCAATATCTTCTTCTTTTGGTCTTGTAAATGGATGATGAGTTGCATAATATCTTTGTGTTTCTTCATCATATTCAAACATAGGGAAATCAACAACCCATAATAATCCAAGTTCATTTGGATCATACAACTTTAATTCTTTTCCTAGATGATTACGTAAAGCTGCTAATGCATCACAAACAACCATATACCTGTCTCTTATACACATCTCCGAGCCCACGAGACTAAGGCGAA
>CAMFRJ010000109.1 GCA_945981915.1 uncultured Erysipelotrichaceae bacterium | reverse complement strand
ACACACTGCATATCGTCGGCAGCGTCAGATGTGTATAAGAGACAGTGTTGTTACTGAAAACTTAAATAATATATATAGGATCTATTGTATTGCTAAATATGAATTGTTATCAGATATGAGAGACTCACGTCTTGGTGTATTTTGGAACTTTGCTAATCCAGCAATTCAAATTGCAACTTATTATTTTGTTTTTGGATTGATTTTGGGAAGAGGCGATGTTGATGGTTTTCCTTTTATTCAGTGGATGCTTTGTGGGATGGTTGTTTGGTTCTTTATTTCACCATGTATAAGCAATGGTGCTAATGCTATCTTTTCGAAGACAAAAGTGATTACGAAGATGAAATTCCCTGTTTCTGTTTTACCGGCGACAGTCGTTTTAAAAGAATTATTTAATCATTTTTGTTTGATGATATTACTGATTATCTTTCTGTTGTTTCAAGGTGTCATGCCATGTCTACAATGGTTTGAATTGGTATATTATTGTTTTGCAGCGATTTGTTTTGCAATTTCTTTATCAATGATTACATCAGTATTAAATATGTTGGCCAGGGATACAAGAAAATTAATTTTAGCTTGCATGAGACTATTGTTATATTTAACACCTATTTTGTGGCCATTGAGTAGACTTGAAAAAACTGGTTGGCAGTTAATGGTGCGCTACATTATGAAAGCAAATCCAATTTATTATATTGTTTGTGGTTATAGAGATTGCTTCTTATATCATCGAGGATTGTTATTTTATAGTAAACAAATGATCTTATTTTGGGGAATTACATTATTGTTGTTTATTATCGGAAGTGCTTTAATGTACAAATTTAAACATAAATTTATTGATATGATTTAAGGTGATAGAGATGGAAGATTATGCAATTAAATTTGATCATGTATCAAAAATATATAAATTAAATAAAAAAAATGATGGGAAATCAAAAAGTAGCATTACTCAAAGATTTTATGCTTTGAAAGATATATCTTTTACGATTCCCCATGGAGAAGTTGTTGGGATTTTAGGTACTAACGGTTCTGGGAAATCAACATTATCATTGATTCTTGCTGGTATTTCACAAATTGATGAAGGTGAAATGGTCATTAATGGAGAACAAGCATTAGTTGCTATTAATACTGGTTTAAATCCACAATTAACAGGATTGGAAAATATTAATGTTAAAGGTGCATTGCTTGGTTTAAATAAAAAAAGGATTCAGGAAATTACTGATGGTGTCATTGAATTTGCAGAGTTAGGAGATTTCTTGTATCAGCCTGTTAAAAAATATTCTAGTGGGATGAAATCAAGATTAGGTTTTTCTATTTCACTTTATTTAAATCCTGATATTATTATTGTTGATGAGGCTTTATCGGTTGGTGACAAAGGATTTGCCCAAAAATGTTTAAATAAAATGAATGAATTGAAAGATGAAGGAAAGACAATCATCTTTATTTCTCATTCTTTACCTCAAGTAAGAGATTTCTGTGAAAAAGCCATGTGGATTGAAGGTGGCGAACTCAAACGTTTTGGGGAAGTTAATGAAGTATGTGATGAATATGCAGAATATGTTGATTTTTATAATAGTTTAAAAAAGAAAGAAAAGAAAAAATTAAATGACGAAAAGTTTGCGAAAAGAATTTTAGAAAATCCCCAAATCAGTACTTGGGAAAAAATTCTTGATAAGCTCAAACGATAGGAGGTATTTATGAAGAAAGTAATAACTTATGGGACTTTTGATTTATTCCATGTTGGGCACTTAAATATATTAAAACGTGCGAAAGCATTAGGTGATTATCTAGTTGTTGCAGTTAGTTCAGATGCATTTAATGCATTAAAGGGAAAGAAAGCCTATCATAGTGATCAGGATAGGAAGACAATTTTAGAAGCAATACGTTATGTTGATGAAGTGATTTTTGAAGAATCCTGGGATCAGAAAATAAGAGATGTACAAGAACATGACATTGATGTTTTTGTTATGGGAGATGACTGGAAAGGTCAGTTTGATTTTTTAAAGGATTATTGTGAAGTTGTTTATTTACCACGTACTGAAGGTATTTCGACAACAAAAATTAAAGATGATTTAAAAGATACATTATAATATTGGGGGACATTTTTATGAAAGTTAGCTTTATAGTGCCTTTTGAAGGTTATTATCATTATTTAGCTGATTGTTTTGAAAGTATTCAAGATCAAAATATTGATGATATTGAAACTCTTTTAATAACAGAAAAAAAAGATGAACAATTAGATGATTTGATCAATCAATATCAAAATAAAATTCATCTTAAACTTATTGAAAGTCCAGAGAATGCAAATGTTGCTACCAAAAGAAACATGGGACTTGATCATGCACAAGGTGACTATGTTTATTTTTTGGATGGTGATGATTATTTAAAACCAAATACACTATCTTTAATGATTCAAGATATCAATGATTATCATGTTGATTTAGTCACAGGGATCAGATGGATTACATGGTTTAAAAAACAAGTCTTTGAAACTATGGGTGATGAAAAAAACAGTGAATTGAATGAAAAAGATAAAGATAGAGACAGAAATCTAAAGTTCATAGAAAAAGATTATAGTGCTATGGATAATAGTGATGAACAGAAAAAAATTGATTATTTGATACGTTCAAAAAAAGGGTTTAAAAATGTTTCTGTTTCTCATATATTGATCAAAAAGTACATCATAGATGATCATCATCTCCGTTTTTGTGAAGATTTTCTTTATTATAGTGATTTGCCTTTTGTTGTTGAATTAGTATTATATGCAAAAACAATCTATAAAGATTACGAGGCATTATATATCAAAAGAAAACATAATGACCCTATTAATACACCAGCTTTATCACAAATTAAAGATGATCATAAATTCGATGAATTTGTGAAAGCTTATCAATATGTCATTTCATTAGTTAATCCTGATAGCCAGCTTCGTTATTATTTAGATTCTAAATTGGTGAAGTATTATGGAAATTATTTTGCAAAAAGAATTAGACGTTCACAAAATGATTATTGGCGTGAAGAACGTTTTGAAACAATGTGTTCTTTATTGGATGACGTTCGTGATGATTTGTTGAAAAAAATGACAAGGTATCAACAAAAAATGGTAAAATTGGCACGTCAAAGAGATATCGAGGGGACTAAAAAACTTATTGCAAAGCATTTAGCAAAAAGTAAAATAAAAAAGATCTTAAAAAACAAAAATGAAATGAAAAAATAATTATACAGACATAAATATTTAAAAGAACCCGTTGAAGAGAATTGGGTGATGTTTGAAACATTTATGGGGAAAAGCTATGCAGATTCTCCAAAATATATTTATGAGTATTTAGCAAAAAATTATCCAGGTCAATATCAATTTATATGGGTGTTGAATGATAAACATGCAAAAATCCCTTATGATGGAATTGTTGTCAAAAGATTTACAAGAAAATATGCTTACTATTTAGCGAAATCTAAGTATTTTGTTTTTAATATCAGACAACCATTATGGTTTAGAAAAAGAGAAGAACAAGTTTTTTTAGAAACATGGCATGGAACACCATTAAAGCGTTTAGCTTTTGATCAAGAAGAAGTGACGGCTGCTTCGCCTACTTATAAAGCTCAATTTTATCGTCAAAAGCAGGAATGGGATTATTTAATTGCAGCTAATCATTTTTCTAGTGAAATTTTTAAAAGTTGTTTTATGTATACAGATGGTCATATGTTAGAAATAGGATATCCAAGAAATGATCTGATGTATGATCCAAATAAGGATCAAATTGCTAGTCATTTAAAAAAGAAATTAGGTATTCCAGAAGACAAAAAAACCATACTTTATGCCCCAACATGGAGAGATGATGAATATTATGGAAAAGGTCAGTATAAATTCAAATTAAAACTTGATCTTGATCTCATGAAAAAAGAATTAGGTGATGAATACGTTGTTTTACTTCGTACGCATCATTATATCGCTGATAAGTTAGATGTCAGTGGCTTAGAGGATTTTGCCTATAATTTAAGTAAATATGACGATATTACTGAAATATATCTGATTTCAGATATATGCATTACTGATTATTCAAGTGTCTTTTTTGATTTTGCCAATTTAAAGAGACCAATGTTATTTTATACTTATGATATTGATAAGTATCGAGATGTTTTAAGAGGATTCTATATTGATATGGAAAAAGAATTACCTGGGCCATTGGTTTATTCAACACAAGAAGTTATTGATCAAATCAAAAATATTGAAGACATGAATAAAAAATATGCTAAAAGATATGATCAGTTTTATGAAAAATTCTGTTCTATTGATGATGGAAATGCATCTAAAAGAGCGGTTGAAGCTGTTTTTAAATAAGGGGTCGACCCCTTATTTTTATAAGAAAGGAAAGGTCTTTTATGATACGTTTGATTAAAAATATTTTGGGAAAAACAATAAAATGTCTTTATCGAATGACTTATCGTTTTATTCCTACAAATAAAAAAACAGTCCTATTTATCGCTTTTCATGGAAGAGGATATACAGATAATCCACGTTCTCTTTATGAATATATGATCAAACAGGATAGATTTAAAGATTATCGTTTTATTTGGGCGATTAAAAATCATAAGCAAAAAAAGATTGATATTGCAGGAGCAAAAGTTATTGAATATTTTTCTATTCCATATTTCTATTATTTGGCAAGAAGCCACTACTGGGTGGTGAATTGTAAATTGCCAATGTATGTTTTAAAAAAGAAAAACCAGGTTTATTTACAGACTTGGCATGGGACACCTCTTAAAAAATTGGCTTATGATATTGAAGTACCAGAAGGGACTACTTTTTATCGTAGTGGGATGACTGAAGATATGATGCATGAAACATATCGCCAAGATGTTGAAAAATATAATTATATGATCTCACCAAGTGCTTTTACAACAGAAGTGTTTCAAAGTGCTTTTCGTATCAATAAAGAAAGATTGATAGAAACAGGATATCCAAGGAATGATTTATTATCTAATTATTCTTTAGAAGATGTTTTACAAATAAAAAAGCAATTAGGAATTCCTTTAGATAAAAAGGTATTGTTATATGCTCCTACATGGAGAGATAATTCGTATGTGACAAAAGGCTATACTTTTAAGTTAGAAGTTCATTTTGATAAATGGCAAAAAGCCTTACAAGATGATTACGTCGTTATTTTTAAACCTCATTATTTGATTGTCAATGATTTTGATATAGATCAATTTAAAGGTTTTGTTTATTTTGTACCACCTGAGGAAGATATCAGAAATCTTTATATTATTTCTGATGCTCTCATTACTGATTATTCGAGTGTATTCTTTGATTATGCTATTTTAAAAAGACCGATTTATTTCTATATGTATGATTTAGCATCATATCGCGATGAATTGAGAGGATTTTATTTAGATATTTATCAAGATTTACCAGGAAAGATCATTG
>CAMFRJ010000108.1 GCA_945981915.1 uncultured Erysipelotrichaceae bacterium | reverse complement strand
TACACACTGCATATCGTCGGCAGCGTCAGATGTGTATAAGAGACAGGTTGTTCAAAAAGGATTGGATCCTTTGGATTATGATCAAATTTATAAAGTATATATTGCTTGTTTTGCACCTGATGAAGAACAATTAGAAACACTTAAGGAACTTCCATGGTGTCGTTTTCATAAAGAATATTTATTTGTTGAACCGGGAGATAAATCTGTAGGAATCAAAATGATGGTTAACCATTTAGGTGGTGCATATGAAGACGTTGTTGTTTTCGGTGATGAAAAGAATGATTTAAGCATGTTTATCGATGAATGGACAAGTATTGCTATGGGTAATGCCATAGACGAATTAAAAGGAAAAGCAACATATGTCACAGATGATTGTGATAAAGATGGTATTTATAATGCCTGTGTTCATTTTCATTGGATTGATGAATAAGAGGGATATATAATGGAAGAAAATAAAGAATTAACACAGAAAGAAAAAGAAAAAGAACAATTTATTAAAGAGTCAATGAAAAAAGAAAATATGGTCACTGGCTTTTTAGAAGTATTAGCTGATGGTTTTGGTTTCATCAGAAATGCTAATTATTTATCTGATCCTCATGATGTCTATGTCTCACAATCACAGATCTATAAGTTTAAATTAAAAACAGGAGATTTTATTACTGGGTATGTCAGAGAACCTAAATCATCTGAAAAGTTCAGATCATTGCTTTATATTTCAAAAATTAATGAATATGATCTAGAAACTGCCATGAAAAGACAATCTTTTGAAAAATTAACACCTATTTTTCCTAATCAAAAGATCATCTTAGAAAGACAAGATAGTATCGCTATGAGAATCATCGATCTCTTGTCACCAATTGGAAAAGGGCAAAGAGGAATCATCGTATCTCCACCAAAGGCAGGGAAAACAACGCTTTTAAAAGAAGTTGCCTTATCAATTCGTGATAACAATCCTGATATTCATATTCTTATTTTATTAATTGATGAACGACCTGAAGAAGTCACTGATATGAAAGATACTGTTGAAGGAGACAATATAGAAGTTCTTTATTCAACGTTTGATGAAGCTCCAGAAAGACACAAAAAAGTATCAGAAATGGTGATTGAAAGAGCAAAACGCTTAGTGGAACATGGTCAAGATGTTGTTATTTTATTAGATAGTATCACACGACTTGCAAGATCATACAATTTATTGGTCACAAGTTCGGGAAGAACATTATCAGGTGGATTAGATCCGAATTCTCTTTACATGCCAAAAAGATTTTTTGGTTCAGCAAGAAATATGAGAGAAGGTGGAAGTTTGACAATCTTAGCGACTGCTTTGATCGATACCGGAAGTCGTATGGATGATGTCATTTATGAAGAATTTAAAGGTACAGGAAATATGGAACTTGTTTTAAGTAGAGACTTACAAGAAAAAAGAATATTTCCAGCAATTGATATCGCAAAATCTGGTACAAGAAGAGAAGATTTATTATTAACTCCCCAAGAATTAGAAGCCAATAGAAATATTCATATGCTTTTAAATAAAGCCAAAACAAATCAATCATTAGACGATTTGTTAATGTTATTTAAAAACACGAAAACGAATCAAGAATTGGTCAAAGCATTTATTAAAAAATAAGTATAAAAATATAAAAAACGTTAAATATTATAAATGGGAGTGATAATAATGAGCAAAAAACAAAATAAAATGAAAAATCAAAATCAAAATAATGCTTATGAAGATGATTTGATGAATTCATATAATTATGCAAAAAATAATTATGCAAAACATCAAAACAACCAAAAAAACTCTCAAGAATAAAAGCAACGACAGTTGCTTTTATTTATGTTCATAGTACAATATTATCAGGTGATGATATGATAGAAATAAAACATCAAAAACTTAATTTACCTGATCATTATCGTTGTATTGTCATTTCAGATATACATAGTCATTTAGATAGATTGATTCAACTTTTAAAAGAAGTTGATTATACGAGGAATGATTATTTGATCATTAATGGTGATTTTGTTGAAAAGGGGACACAAACACTACAGACAATTGATTATTTAAAAAGATTATCACAAGAAAATGACAAAGTTTATCTCTTGCTTGGAAACTGTGAATATGCGATTGAAACATTGGTCAATGATGATCGTTATGCCAATCAAATGATTCATTACCTACATAAAATTGGAAAAAGTGGCATGATTGATCAAGTTGTAACGAAATTAAAAATTGATTTAAAAAATGAAGAACCAGTCAAGATACAACAATTAGTGAGACAATCATTAAAATCTTATATTGATTATCTTCAAACATTACCAACAACTTTGGAAACACAAGATTTTTTATTTGTTCATGCTGGAATAGAAAAAAGACAAGATTGGCAATATTCATCACGTTCTTCATTTACCGAGATGAGAAATTTCCAAAAAGAAGGGCATTTGCTCAATAAATATGTCATTGTGGGTCATTTGCCAACTTCTAATTTTTATAGCAATCAAATCAATAATGACATCATGATTGATAAAAATAAAAAGATCATTTCTATAGATGGTGGAACAGGTGTTAAATTTATTAGTCAATTGAATGCTTTAATCATTGAAGGACACCACCGACACTATCATTTTACACATCATGCTGTGCAACCATTACCAGAATATAAAGTGGTAGACACATATTTACAAAACAACCAAAGAGATTATAAAGTCGCCTGGCCTCATTTTGAAGTGATACTATTAGAAGCAGGTGAAGATTTCTCTTTATGTCTACAAATTGATACAAAAAATCAATTTTCAATTAAAAATGAATTTTTATACCATAAAAATCATAAAACATATTGTTTAGATGATTATACCAATCATTTTGTTTCTGTTCAAAAAGGCAATCTTGTTAAGTTGATAGGAATCTACGGACATTATGCTTATATTATAAAAAATAAAGAGGTTGGATGGATTCCTGCTCATATTATTAAAAAAATCTAATGAAAGATAGGTCACTATCTTTTTATTATGCTTAAAAGTAATAATATGAGATACAAGATAAGTATTAGACATTATATGATAAAAAGATAAAATAATATTGTAAGGAGAAATGAAATGAAGGAACTTCAATTATGTGATCGACAAGCTAGTTTGATTTCATCTTTAAAAAAATTACAATTTGATAAAGATGACATTCAATTATTTATGAGTTATTCAAATTTTCAAAAAATAACATTATTAAAAAAGCAAAGAAAAATAATGCTTCAAAAAGCTCATGAATATTATCAATTGATTGATCAAATAGATTATATGATAAAGGAATATCAAGGAGGAAAAATCAGTGAATAGTTTATTTCAAAATGGTCAAAAAAACGATACTTATGCAAAGTATTTTATTGGACAAAGTTATTTGAATATGTTGGCTTCTAATCAAGGTGTAGGTGTCGCCAATGTTACTTTTGAACCAGGATGTCGTAACAATTGGCATATTCATCATAAAGGTGCACAAATATTATTGGTGACAGATGGTGAAGGATGGTATCAGGAATGGGGAAAACCTGCCAGAAAATTAAAACCTGGAGATGTTGTTAATATTGAAAGTGAAGTTAAACATTGGCATGGGGCTGCAAAAGATAGCTGGTTTGCACATATCGCTATTGAAGTTCCTGCTTTACATGCCAGCAATGAATGGTTAGAACCTGTAAGCGATGAAGAATATTTGAAATTAGGAGAAGAGTAATGGATAGAGTAAAAAGAGCGGACGACTTATACAAGAAACTTAATGATGAAGAGTTTTTAGTTGATGATCTAGAATTACAAGAAATTATGAAAAACTATATCTATGGTGATGTCTATCATCATGGCTCACTGGATCTTCAAACAAGAGAATTGGTACTTATTGTTGTATGTACTGTCAATCAAACGTTGATAGCGTTAAAACAACATGTTCTATCTGCTTTAAAATGCCAAATACAACCAGAAATTATTATGGAAGCCATTTATCAATGTACACCTTATATTGGTTTAGGAAAAGTAGAGGAAGCGTTGCATCTTGTTCATCTAATTTTTGAAGAAAAAGATATCTCTTTGTCTTCAACAGCGATGACAACTGTTAACCAAAACAATCGTTTTGAAAAAGGTTTTGCAATTCAAGCACAAGCGTTTGGTCGAGATCATATTCAAGCTAATCATGATCATGCACCACATGAGTTAAAACATTTTCAAAATTATTTATCAGCTTATTGCTTTGGTGATTTTTATACAAGAAGTGGTTTGAATTTAAGACAAAGAGAATTGTTGACCTTCGTTATGTTATCTTCATTAGGTGGTTGTGAAAATCAACTGAGAGCACACATTCAGGCCAATTTACGTGTTGGCAATGATAAGACAATGTTGATAGAAATTATCACTCAATGTCAACCTTATATTGGTTTTCCAAGAACTTTAAATGCGATTGCATTAATCAATGAATAAAACAGTTTCATAACTGTTTTTTTTCGTTTACAATAGATAGAGGGTGATGATATGGAAATTAGAGTATTACAATATTTTTTAATGGTTGCTAGAGAACAGAACATTACAAAAGCAGCCAAACAGTTACATTTAACGCAACCTACTTTATCAAGACAATTGATGCAATTAGAAGAAGAACTCAATACGCCTTTATTTATTAGAGGAAAGAGGAAGATCGAATTGACAGAAGCAGGGATGATACTAAGAAGAAGGGCTGAGGAAATTGTGACACTTATTGATAAAACTCAGCAGGAAGTCATGCAAAATGAGGATATGGTTGGACAAGTTGTCATAGGAACTGGTGTTTTTGATGCATCGCAAAACTTTTTATCTGATGTCATTATGCAATTTCAAAATTTATATCCAGAAGTTCATTTTGATATTTATACAGGAAATGCAGATTTGATCAAAGAACGTTTGGATCATGGATTAGTAGATATAGGAATATTACTAGAACCAGTTGATGTTGAAAAATATAATTATATTCGTTTACCAAAAAAAGAACAATGGGGTATTATTGTCTCACAAGATCATCCACTTGCAAGAAAAACACAAATTGAAGCGGCAGATCTCAAAGATGCTAAACTATTTAGTACCAATCGTTCTTTAGTTAAAAATGAATTGATGAATTGGTTAGGTAACTCGATTGACGACAGTAATTTTCCAATTTCATATAATTTCATTTCCAATATTATTCCTTTGATTTTAAAAAATAAAGGTGTCGCTATCACTGTTGAAGGAGCTTTTCATGCATATAATACACAAAATCTAGTCTTTATTCCTTTATATCCAGCGATCAAGACAGGGTGTGTCATCGCATGGAAAAAACATCAGACATTGACAAAAGTTGTCAAAGAATTGATACATTTTATGGATCAGGTTAAATAATAAATATGATAATCAGATACTGTCTCTTATACACATCTCCGAGCCCACGAGACTAAGGCGAATC
>CAMFRJ010000107.1 GCA_945981915.1 uncultured Erysipelotrichaceae bacterium | reverse complement strand
CTATTAAACCAATTATCTTTAAAGATAATTTTAACCCATTCAACACTTCTATCACCTTCTTTGTGTATAGAAAATCATATCAAAAGATCATGATTTATTCAATATATCAACATTTTTATTATATTTATGTGAAATACTTGTTAGTTTAGAGAAATTATGTTACTGTATTAGTGTACTAGTGACACTAATACAGTAAGGAGGAATATATGTTTATTGTAGATTTACAAAGTAAAGTTCCCATTTTTGAACAAATTATCAAACAAATATTAGAATTTATCTCTATCGGTGTCTTACTTCCTCATGATAAATTGCCTTCTGTTAGACAAGTGGCTTCTTCTATCGGAGTCAATCCTAATACTGTTTCTAAAGCCTATCAGGAATTAGAAAATCAAGGTTATATTTATTCAGTGAAAGGAAAAGGTTGTTTTATATCAGATAATCAAACTGATCAATTGATTAAAGATGATAAACTGAAGGAATTTCAAGATATCGTTATTGATATGAAAAAACATCAGATTGATAAAAACCAATTATTCACTATCATAGAAGATATTTATAAGGAGGAAGAAAAACAATGATTGAAATCAAAGATTTAGTCAAAAAATATGATAACAAAACAGTCTTAAATCATCTCAATTATACAATTTCAACAGGTAGTATTGTTGGTTTGATTGGTCCCAATGGTGCAGGTAAATCAACATTATTGTATTTATTAAATGGTATTTTACAGGCTGATTCAGGTGAAATCTTGTTTGATGGTCAAGAAGTATATGAAAATCCTGAAGTCAAAAAAGATATTTTGCTCATTAGTGATGATCCTTATTATTTCCCTCATGCTTCTATTGATACAATGAAAGATTTTTATGTGGCATGGTATCCATCTTTTGATGAATCAATCTTTCATAAATTTTTAAAAATCTTCTCACTCCCTTTACATAAACCTATTAAAGATTTTTCTAAAGGCATGAAAAGATTAACCATGTTATCCATTGCTTTAGCGATTGGTCCAAAATATTTATTATTAGATGAAGCTTTTGATGGATTGGATCCTGTCATGCGCTTTAATTTTAAAAAAGCCATCACAAAGCTTATTGAAGAAAAAGAAATGACCATCATTATTTCTTCACATAATTTAAGAGAACTAGAAGATATTTGTGATCAATTTGGTATCTTAGAAAATGGACAGATCACAACAAGTGGAGATGTTTTTGAAACAAAAGAAAACATTCATAAGATTCAAATTGTTTTTAAAGAAGAATTGGATAAAGACAGATTTGATCATTTAGATTTACTATCATTTAAAAAACAATCAAGAGTCATCAATATGGTTGTAAAAGGAAATATGAAACAGATTACCGAATATTTAAACAAATTACATCCTTTGATGTTAGAAGTTTTACCAGTGAACCTAGAAGAAATCTTTATCTACGAAATGGAAAGAAGGGGGTACGGTATTTATGAAGATGATGAATATTAATTATTTTCAATATCTTATTAAACAACATAAACGTTTATTAATCTTCATCAACGTGATTGGTATTATTATGATTCCTTTCTTCACCTTGATGTATGCTTTCAATACACCACATGATTTAAATGTATTTTCATCCATCATGGCAATGATATTTGGATTTATTATTTCATTTTTGGCACCAATCTATTTATTTTCTTTTTTACAAAAAAAGAAAAGTACAAATTTATACTTTTCTCTACCAATTAAAAAAGAATCTCTTTTTATCACAACAAGTTTATTTTCATTGTTTGCGACTATTATTCCTGTTGTGATTGATTTCACTATCGCTATCGTTCTAACAAATAACATTGGAAATCGTTTTTTCGATACTTCATTTGGTAGTCTTATTTTAACAGTTTTTCAAATCATTATCTATATGTTAGTCACACAAGGATTAACAACTTGTATTACAATATTTTGTCAAAATACTTTTGATAGTTTTGTTGTTAACGTTGCTTATGTGCTTGCTCCTTGTCTTTTATTTCTAGGATTATTAATCAATGCTTCTATCTGTGCAGAAAGTATCATGATAGGACAAGGGAATTATGCAAGTATCATTGAAAATCTGATATATTATCTCAGTTTCCCATATACTGGATTCTATCAAGTGTTTTATACAATACAAAATAACGATATCATCAGTTTGATACCAACATTGTATTGGTTCATTATTATGGTGATTTCTTATGTTTTATCTTATCGCTTATTTATCAAAAGAAGAGCTGAAATGAGTGAAAATCACACTCAATCTCTCTTTATGTATCCTTTGTTAATCGTGATTGTCACTTTCTCACTCATATTGACTGTTTTCAATTTAAGTAATAATGATTTTTCAGATACATTTTTGATCATGACATTAGCGTTTATTTTCGTTGTTTATCTGATTATGTATTATGTTTCCGTTAGAAAAGTTTACTTTAATTGGAAAATACCTGCTGTCTTTATTTTATTACTTGCAGGTAGTCTAGGTTTTACTCAAATTTATCAAAGTACCCAAGGTTTTGGAACTTTATCAGAATATCCTAGTGAAGAATATGACGGAAAATTAATACTTGTTACAAATTTTAGTAAAAATGTCAAATTCGAAAATAGCGAAATCAATTATATGACATTAGACAGTCGTAATGGTAATACACGCCAACTGATCATTCAGTTTCAAAAAGAGATTTTAAAGAGTGGTATGATTAGTAAAGATTTTTATTCTGATGAATATGCCTGCATAAGTCTATTCTATTCAAAAGAAAAAAATAATGATAGTGTCAATAGGCACTACTATATAGTTGATCAAGAGAATATCAACAAATATCTTAAAATGTATGAAAATCTTTTAAAAACAATCAAGTCAAATAAAGACTACACTTGTCATCATTATGAATATCAACAAGGAAATGAGTAGATAAAAACAGGTATTGAAAAATGATGAAGTCTAACAAATTAACACTCTTTGTTTTTAGCGTCTATCTTATGTTTTTGACTTGGTTGGTCTTAATGAAATTGTTACCAAGTTTTGATTTACTCCCTCATATGAGAAGTCTCAATTTGATTCCTTTTAAAGAAACACTTTTTATCAACAATAAAATCAATTTTAAAGATATCATTTATAATATCTTAGCTTTTGTTCCTTTAGGTGTTTATCTTAAAATCTTTTTTAAAAAATGGCCTATATGGAAAATGATTGTAACTGGTTTAATTGTCAGTTTATCTTTTGAAACATTACAATATCTTTTTGCGATAGGTTGTAGTGATATCACTGATCTCATCACCAATACAACTGGGACATTTATTGGAATTGGTGTCTATTCATTATTTGATCGATGTCTTCAAGAAAAAGCAGTCACTGTTATGAATATAATTGGTTTGATGATAGAAATATTGGCACTCATACTAGCTACACTCCTTTTCCTTTTTAACTCGTAGACTTTATTTCAAGACGATGAATCAAACATCGTCTTTTTTAATACAAAAGCCTGATATGTTGAATAAAATTGAAGAAAAGTCCCTCTATGTTGTTGATGCTGCTTTTTGGTTGTTGGTGCCACTTTTTCATTATCTTCACTTTTTTATTATATGATACAAATAAAAGGAGGAGATATGAATGAAAGTTTTTGATACTTCAATATTATTATTGAAAAAGAATATAAAAAGTCATTTGACTTATAGTTTAAGTCTATTGTTTTCAATTGTAGTCTGTTTTATTTTTATTAATTTTAGTGATAATCCTGTATTGATACAATCTGATCGAGCAAGAGGAATACTGGATCCTGAAGGATTTAATCTTCCTCTTTCTAAAGGTTTACCTTTTGTTATCATTGTCTTTAGTTGGTGGATGATCTTGTATGCTAGTCAATACTATTTCAATCAAAGAAATAATGAATATTCATTATTGATGATGAGTGGTATGAACTTATTCTCATTAATGAAATATTCTCTGATTCAAATAGAAATGATATTAATCATCGTTATTCCTCTATCATTTATTATTGGATCAGGAGCTCTCTTTATTTTTAATAAAATGATATATGACTATCTGCATATCAATCATTCTATTTTTGATATTCCTATTTCCACTTATATCACAACGATCTATGCTTTATTTATGCTGGTACTTGTCATTATTGTGGTACTCATAGGATCACTTCATAAAAGTTCAATTTTATCATTGAAACATATAATGAAAAATGATTATCACATAAAAAAAGCAAGTAAGTGGTCTATCATTTTCGTACTGATCTATCTCAATTGCTTAATTAACTTTTTTATGATAGATGGTGATTGGATTTATTTTGAAATCAACAGTATTGTCGGCATGCTTGGTGCTTTTGGTATCTTGAAAAAATGTATTCCTTCTTTACTGACTTATTTGAAGAAGACATTAATAGGAATAAATAGTTATATTATTCTATCACATTTGAGTTTGTCATTAACATCAACAGCTTCTCTTGTCTTTTTAATGACAATACAAGTGACAGGGATTATTCCCATTCTTGCATTACAAGATCCTTTTAGTAATGAATATGTAACAGGAATCATTAGCTACATCTTTATTGTCATTTTATTACTTGTCTCTATTATTTATAAATTAAATATTGAATTAGATAATAAAGATTATGAATATGCTATATTAGAAAAAATCGGATATACCAAAAAACAATTAAAATATTTGATGCATCAAGAAAATATCATTTATTATACGATGATATTATTGATACCAATGCCATATCTTTTATCAATCAGTTATCAATATATACAAATGTATCATATATCGATCATGCTCCTCAATTTACTTTTATTATTTTACATCATCATTATCTTTATTTCACTTATGATAACAAATCAATCATATAAAAAAATATTTTGGAGGAAGCCATCATGAAAACAATTTTAAAGGCAAAAAATATTTCAAAAATATACGGTTTGGATACGAAACATCCAGTTCAAGCTATTCATGATATTTCTTTGACAATTCATGAAGGAGAATTCGTTGTCATCATGGGACCATCAGGCTCTGGAAAATCAACTTTACTCAATAATATTTCAACAATTGATATTCCAACACAAGGTCAAATTTATATTAACGAACAAGAAATTCAACAAATGTCTGAAAATCAATTAGGAAAATTCAGATACGAACATTTAGGTTTTATTTTTCAAGATTTTAACTTATTAAACTCATTAACAGTCTATGAAAATATCATGATTCCTTTAAAATTAGGTGGTTGTCAAGAAAAAGAGATTACTGAAAAAGTACATAATATAACCCAAAAGCTCAATATTGAAGAGCTTTTAGATAAATATCCATTTGAATGTTCTGGAGGACAACAACAAAGAGTCGCTATTGCCAGGGCACTCATTACAAACCCAAGCTTAATTATTGCTGATGAACCAACAGGAAATCTTGATAGTCAAAATTCCCATGATATCTTAACTATGTTTAAAT
>CAMFRJ010000106.1 GCA_945981915.1 uncultured Erysipelotrichaceae bacterium | reverse complement strand
ACACTGCATATCGTCGGCAGCGTCAGATGTGTATAAGAGACAGCTATTACAATTATTACTATTGTTAGTGGCCTATTCATTTTTAAAATCATCAGTAGTGATCGCAAGACTATTTCGACTATTAAGTTTAGGAGTTGTTATCTTTTTGGTGGCTAAAGATGAAGCAAGCAGCTATAAGATTATCTGGATCGTTTTGATCTTCTTTTTTCCTTTTGTGGGAGGATTATTGTATCTTTTCTTAGGAAATAAAAAACCTGCAGCGAGATTACGTGAGGATTTTGAAAGACAAAACGTGCAAATGAAAAGTGATGGCTCTCATATCAATCTATTAAAGGATATAGATGATGACTATCAAGGACAAATGTATTATTTGAACCAACAGAACTTCTCTTTATATTATGGGGAAAATGTGACTTATTTTTCTTTGGGAGATGATGCATTTTTGCCCATGTTAGAAGCAATTCAACAGGCCAAAAAATATATTTTTATGGAATATTTTATTGTTGATGAAGGAGAAATGTTCGATACTGTTTTTGAAATCTTAAAACAAAAGGTGAAAGAAGGCGTTGAGGTTCGCTTTATGTATGATGATGTTGGCTCGTTAACGATGCTGCCTAGAAAATTTTATAAACAACTAGAAAAATATGGTATTAAAAGTGTTGCTTTTAATCCTTTTGTACCAATTGTTTCATTAGTGATGAATAATAGAGATCATAAAAAAATAGTTGTTGTAGATGGCGAAATAGGATTCAGTGGTGGTTTTAATTTAGCAGATGAATATATTAATCGAAAAGAAAAATATGGACATTGGAAAGATTCAGGTATCATGTTACAAGGTGAGGCGGTTCATGCATTGACAAAGATGTTTTTGATGACTTGGAATGCAGCGAAACATACACAAGAAGATTTTAGCCGATATTTATTACCCCAAAGTATGAATAATACTAAAGATGGCTATGTCATTCCTTATTGTGATTCACCTTTAGATAATGAACGTGTTGGTGAAAATGTTTATTTGAATATGATCAATCAGGCTCATCGGTACCTTTATATTACAACACCTTATTTGATATTAGACGATCTCTTACAGACGGCTTTAATTAATGCAGCTAAACGAGGTGTTGATGTGCGTATTGTCACACCAGCGATTCCTGATAAAAAAACGGTTTTTAAAGTGACTCGTTCATATTATCGTATTCTTATGGAAAACGGTATTCGTATTTATGAGTATACACCAGGATTCATGCATGCTAAAAATTTCTTGGTAGATGATAAGTGTGCGACGGTAGGAACGATTAACTTAGATTATCGTTCACTTTATTTACATTTTGAAAATGGAATCTTTTTATATCGTAATCAATGTTTAAATGACATGAAACAAGATTTCATGGAGACTTTTGAAAAGTCTCATGAAATGTCTCTGGATGAAGTCATTCAAGGACGTTTTAAAGGTCTTTTTGAAGATTTATTAAGGTTGATTGCGCCATTACTTTAATGAAAAAAGATTGACTTTATGAGACCATAATGGTAACTTATAAACGATTAGTATCTTTAGGATAAGGAGGAAAAAAATGGCTACAAATAAAATAGAATTGTCTTTAAAAGAAGCTTTTAAAGAAGCAATGATTTCATGTGGTTTTGTTGAAGACTATGATGTTGAAAAAATCACAATTGAAATTCCTAAAGAAAAAACACATGGTGATTATGCAACAAATATCGCTATGCAACTTACAAAATTGTTAAGAAAAAATCCAAGAATAATAGCTGAAGAATTGATTCAGTCGGTTAATAAAGAAAAAGCAAATATTGAAACAATTGAAATAGCAGGACCTGGCTTCATTAATATGTTTATGAAAAAAGATGCGATGACATCTATTATTAAAGAAGTTTTAGAAGAACAAGAAAACTTTGGGCAAAGTGATGCTGGAAAAGGTGTCAAATATAACGTTGAATTTGTTTCTGCCAATCCTACAGGAGATCTTCACTTAGGACATGCTAAAGGAGCAGCTGTTGGAGATAGTATTTGTAGAATCATGGAAGCAGCAGGATATGATGTGACAAGAGAATATTATATTAATGATGCCGGTAATCAGATTTATAACTTAGCACTTTCTTTAAATGCAAGATATAGAGAAGCTTTTGGTTTGGATTTTGAACTTCCAGAAGATGGATATCATGGAAATGATATCAAAGATATTGCTAAACGAATTAAAGAAGAAGTTGGTGATCAATATTTAAATGCACCTGTTGATGAAACGATTGCGTTCTTTAGAAAAGAAGGAACAAAATATGAATTACAAAAAATTAAAGATATCTTAAAAGAATTTAGGGTATCATTTGATGTTTGGTTCTCTGAAACATCGTTATATGAGAATAATAAAGTTGTACCAACCATAGAAAAACTGAAAGCAGGTGGTTACACTTATGAAAGTGAAGGCGCTTTATGGTTCAAATCAACATTATTTGGGGATGACAAAGATCGTGTTTTGATCAAATCAGATGGCAGCTATACTTATTTAACACCTGATATTGCTTATCATTTAAATAAGTTAGATAGAGGCTATGAATATTTGGTCGATTTATTAGGAGCAGATCACCATGGTTATATCAATCGTATGAAAGCAGCCATTCAAGCTTTAGGATACAATAGCGATCAATTAAATATTGATATCTTACAAATGGTAAGAATGATGGAAAATGGTGAAGTTGTCAAAATGTCAAAACGTACTGGTAACGCTATTACAATTAAGGACTTGATTGATGATATTGGTGTTGATGCGACACGTTATTTCTTTGCTGCAAAAGCAGCGAATACACCATATGATTTTGATTTAACACTTGCAAAATCAAAATCTAATGAAAACCCTGTTTACTATGCACAATATGCTCATGCAAGAATGTGTTCTATCTTGAAACAAGCAAAAGAAAATGATATTACAATGGCTGATCATTTTGAATTATTAGTGAATGATAAAGAGATAGATTTGTTAAAACATATCAATGAATTTAGAAATGAAATAGCAGATAGTGCTAAATCAAGAAGTCCACATAAAATCGCAAATTATATTCAAAGACTTGCACAATTGTTCCATAGTTTTTATAATGATTGTTATGTTATAGATAAAAATAATTTTGAATTATCTCGTCAAAGACTTGCGTTAGTTGAAGCTACAAGAATTACTTTAAAAAATGCATTAAATTTAATTGGTGTAAGTGCACCTGAAGAAATGTAAGGAGAAGAAAAATGGATAAAAACAGATCAATGGTAGATGTTGCCTATGAATTAATGTTAAAAAAGAAAAAACCGGTTAATTTCTATAAATTATGGCAAGAAGTCAGTGAAGTTAAAGGATTTGAAGATGAAGAAAAATCTGAAAAAGAATCTTTATTCTATACAAATATCACATTAGATGGGCGTTTTATTACAGTTGGAGAAAACAACTGGGATCTTCGTTCTCGTCATAAATTTGATGAAGTTCATATTGATATGAATGATATCTACAATGAAGAAGATGAGGAAGAAGAGTCAGAAGTAGAAGATGATGTAGATAGTACAATCGAAGATGACTACAATAACTAAAACAGGCAAAGCCTAATGTAGTAGGTGAGGATGACAATATTTTAATCAGAAGATCACATTTCTTCTGATTTTTTTTGAAATAAAAAAGAGACTTAATATATGAAATAATAAGAAAAAATGTCTTTTCAATTTAATTTTGTGTAAAATAATATTAGGTGGTCATATGTTAAATATTCTAACGAGATTAAAAACACAAAATAATTTCTCACATAATGAACAATTGTTAGTTGATTATATTTTGCAACATCCTCAAGATGTGATTGATATGAATGCAAAACAGTTAAGTCAGGCATGTTTTGTATCAACATCTTCGATTTATAGACTTTGTGAAAAAATAGAATTATCAGGTTTTTCTGATCTCAAAGTCAAAATCTCTCAATCATTACATAATTATCAAAAAGATGTGGAACAATTTGATTTTGATTTTCCTGTCAAAGAATATCAGACACATTATGAAATTATTGAAAAAATCAAAGAAGATTATGAAAAAACATTAGTATCAACTGCTAATTTATTTGATTTAGATCAAATCAGAGAAGTTGTACTAGCTATGAAAAAAGCCAAACATATTGATATTTATACATCAGCTGGAAATATTTACTTTGCCCAAAATTTTAAATTTCAAATGCAGGAAATTGGTAGGACTATTCATGTACCTATTGATGACTATATGCAAAAACTGACTGCTGCTACCAGTGATGATTCACATTTGGCAATAGTCATCAGTTTTGAAGGTAGAGGCGTTTCTGTGAGTTCTTTATTAAAAATATTAAAAAATGTCAAAACTCCAATCCTGTTAATTTCAGCTTCGCACATAGAAACAGTTGTTGAACCTGATTATCAGTTATATATCAGTGCTTATGAAAATCATTATAGAAAAATATCATCTTTTTCAACAAGGCTTTCAATTCTATATATTTTAGATGTGTTATATACATGTTATTTTGAATTGGACTATAAAAATAATATTGAAAAGAAAGTCGGCTATTACGCCTTAATGACAAGTGAATGAGAAAAAAATTTGATTTTTAAGACATAAAAAAGAGAAATGATGAGAAAAAAATACGGTTTGCGATAACGTTATTGCAAACCATTTTTTTTGTTTTTATAATTTTTGAAGGAGGAAGAATTATGGATATTAAAGCAATTATGTGTGATGTTGATGGAACATTACTAACAAGTGATGGTGTTGTATCACCAAGAACAGTAGAAGCAATCAAAAAAGCAAAAGAAAAAGGGATCTTATTTGGATTATCTACAGGAAGAGATGTCAACAGTGTTAAAATGCTTTTAAAAGAATGGGGTATTGATGGTTTAGTAGACAGTATTGTTGGTACTGGTGGAGCAGAAATCTATGATTATGTTTTAAATGTAGATACACAAAGTTATCCACTAGCTGGTGAGTTGATTCAAGAGGTTATTGATCATTTCCAGGATATGGATGTCAATTTTGCGATACCTTGGGAAGGAAAATTATTTGCACCTAAAGATGATAGACATATTCAAGCATTATCGATTGGAGATAAAGTGCCATATGAAGTTGTAGATTTCAATGAATTTTTAAAAGAACCAAAACCTAAATTAATCATTGTTTGTGATCCAGAATATATGGATCAAGTTGTAGAAAGAAGCAAAACATTTAAAAACGATCAATATAAATGTGCTTCATTAATTACAGCAAGCACATTGTTTGAATATATGGATCCAAGAATTTCGAAAACACATGGTTTAATGCAAGTCATGGATATGCATCATATTGATATGAAAAATCTTTGTACATTTGGTGATGCAGATAATGATTATGATATGACAATGAATGCAGGTGTTGGTGTTGTTATGGCTAACGGAAGTGAAAAAACAAAGAGCGTTGCAGATTACATAACTGATGATAATCTGTCTCTTATACACATCTGACGCTGCCGACGATATGCAGTGT
>CAMFRJ010000105.1 GCA_945981915.1 uncultured Erysipelotrichaceae bacterium | reverse complement strand
ACCGGTTAGGATCAATTATCAGCTAAAATATTATCGGCCATATGCCAATTATTACTATTTTCACCAACAGCTTTATCCTTTATCTACAATGAAAATTAATTTGATAAAATCAATAAAATCACATTGACTTTCTTGTTAAAAAACATTATAATGCATTTGTTGTAGACCTCTAGACTACAACCGCACATAAAAGGTATTAAATGCTATGCTGCCTTGGTTGGCGAGTCTTGGAAATATTTTATAGGAGGTGCGATATGTACGCAATTATTGAAACAGGTGGAAAACAAATTAAAGTTGAAGCTGGAGATGCTATTTTTGTAGAAAAATTAGATGTAGAAGCAGGAGAAAAATATACTTTTGATAAAGTATTATTAGTTGGAGATGAAACAGTAAGTATTGGAACTCCATATGTTGAAGGTGCAACTGTTGAAGCAACTGTTGAAAAACAAGGAAAAGAAAAGAAAGTCACTATCTACAAATATAACGCTAAAAAACATTATCATAAAAAACAAGGTCATAGACAGCCTTATACAAAATTAGTTGTTGATGCAATTAATGTTAAATAATGATTAAAGTCGATATTTTCAAAAAATCCAATCATATTACAAAAATAATAATTCGTGGACATGCTGAATTTGGAGAGTATGGAAAAGATTTGGTTTGTGCTGGTGTGAGTGCTGTTGCAACGGGAATCTGTAATACAATTGCAAAAAAAGGCTATCTTGATAAAAAGATGTGTTCAATTGAATTAGAAAATGGTAATATAGTAATAGAAGTTCTAGAAGATGAAGAAACTTTACAAGTGATACTAGAGACTCTTGAAATAAGTTTACAATCATTTATAGAAGACTATTATCAATTTATAAAGATAACCTATAGGGAGGAATAAACTATGATGTTCAAATTAGATTTACAATTATTCGCTTCTAAAAAAGGGGTTGGATCTACTAAAAACGGTCGTGACTCTAAAGCAAAAAGATTAGGAGCTAAATTAGCAGATGGACAATTCGCTAGTGCTGGTTCTATTATTTATAGACAAAGAGGTACTAAAATTCATCCAGGTACTAATGTAGGTAAAGGTGGAGATGACACTTTATTTGCAATGTGTGATGGAATTGTTAAATTTGAAAGAATGGGAAAAGATAGAAAGAAAGTATCAGTTTACCCAGCTGCATAATAAAATCCCTGTAAAGGGATTTTTTTTTGAAAAGAGGTGAAATCATGCAATTTATAGATAAAGCAAAAATATATATAGAAGCAGGAAAAGGTGGCGATGGGACGGTTGCTTTTAGAAGAGAAGCCCATGTACCCAAAGGTGGCCCTGCAGGTGGAGATGGTGGAAAAGGTGGTAGTATCATTTTTGAAGCAACCAATTCTCTATCAACATTATTAGATTTGAAATATAAACGTGTGTATAAGGCACGTCCTGGTGGTAATGGCATGGCTAAAAAAATGCATGGTGCTGATGCAAGTAATTTAGTCATCAAAGTTCCAGTAGGAACAGTCATTACAAATGAAGAAACTGGAAAGATCATGGCTGATTTAACAGAAGATAAACAACATGTTGTTTTAGCGAAAGGTGGTCGAGGAGGTCGTGGTAATGCTCGTTTTGCGACTTCGCGTAATCCTACACCACAAATATGTGAACGAGGAGAACCAGGAGAAAAGTTTGATGTTTGTTGTGAATTAAAATTATTGGCTGATGTCGGACTTGTTGGTTTTCCATCTGTAGGGAAATCAACGCTACTATCAGTAGTTTCACGAGCTAGACCTGAAATCGCAGATTATCATTTTACGACAATTGTGCCTAATCTCGGTGTTGTTCAGGTCAAAGATGGACGTAGTTTTGTTATGGCTGATTTACCAGGTTTGATTGAAGGGGCTAGTCAAGGAAAAGGACTAGGACATCAATTTTTAAGACATATCGAAAGATGCCGAGTGATTGTTCATATCATTGATATGGGAGCCAGTGAAGGAAGAGATCCTTATGAAGACTACTGTACAATCAATGATGAGCTAGGGCAATATCAATATCGATTATTAGAAAGACCACAGATCGTTGTTGCCAATAAAATGGATGAAGAAGGTGCTGAGGAAAATTTAAAGCTCTTCCAAGAAAAGGTAGGAGAAGATGTCAAGGTTTTTCCAATTTCTGCGATTATTCATGAAGGTGTAGATCAGGTTTTGTATGCGATTGCTGATACATTGGAAAAAGCACCAAAATTTGATATGGAAGAAATTGAAGACAATACAGTTGTTTATAATTATGAGGAAGAAGAAGCGCCATTTGTTGTTCATAATCTTGGTAATGGGCAATGGTCTATTACTGGTAAAAAAATTGAACGTATTGTTTCGATGACATCTTTAGTGAGTGATGATGCGATTAAACGATTATCAATTAAAATGCGTAATATGGGAATTGATGATGCTTTAAGACAAGCTGGATGTCAAAATGGTGATACTGTGTCAATTCTTGATTTTGAATTTGAATTCTATGATTAGTAAGACTCTTTAAAGAGTCTTTTTATTGTGTTATAATTGAAACAAATTTGAGACAAAATTGGGACAAATTTGAAACAAAAATAACAAATTTTTATATTATAATATGTATAGGAGATAAATTGTGTATAGTTATATTAAAGGGTTAATTGTCGATATTCAAAAGGATCATATTGTTGTAGATAATCAGGGAATAGGATATTTGATCTATGTAAGCAATCCTTATTCTTTTGCTGAAGGAAAAGAAGCAGTTGTTTATTTATATCAACAGGTTAAGGAAGACGGTATTTTTCTTTATGGATTTCCTACTTTAGAAGAAAAAGAACTCTTTTTGAAATTGATCTTAGTAAAGGGCATAGGATGTAAAAGTGCATGCACTATGCTAGCAAGTGGTGATGTGTCATCTATTTGTCAAGCTATTGAAAGCGGCAATGTTGCTTATTTAAAAAAAATTCCTGGTATTGGACCAAAAGCAGCAGGACAGATTATTCTTGATTTGCAAGGAAAGATTACTGCTACCAAAGAAGTGATGATCAATGAACAATTAGATGAAGCGAGTGAAGTATTGCTTGCGTTAGGTTATAAGAATACAGAAGTAGATAAGGTTATCGCAAAACTGGCACATGAAAAAATGGATACAAATGGTTATGTGAAAAAAGCCTTAAGTATGTTAGTGAAATAAAGGAGGATACAATGGCATTGAATGAAGTTCTTGATCCTAATATAAAGGAAGATGAAGAAAGTTCACTTCGTCCCGTTAATTTTGATGAATATATAGGACAAACAAATTTAAAAGAAAATTTAAAAGTATTTGTTGGAGCAGCTAAATTAAGAGATGAGTCATTAGATCATGTTTTATTGTATGGGCCTCCGGGATTAGGAAAGACGACAATGTCAATGATCATAGCTCATGAAATGGGAACCAATATTAAGATTACAACAGGTCCTAGTATTGAAAAAACTGGTGATTTGGTTGCTATTTTAACAGCATTAGAACCTGGAGATGTTTTATTTATTGATGAAATACATCGCTTAAATAAAGTCGTTGAAGAAATATTATATCCTGCCATGGAAGATTTCTGTGTTGATGTGGTTATTGGAAAAGATGCTTCAACTCGTTCTGTAAGAATTGATTTACCTCCTTTTACTTTGGTAGGTGCAACCACAAGAGCGGGAGATCTTTCAGCACCTTTAAGAGATCGTTTTGGAATTGTTTCACAGTTAGAATATTATAGTGAAGAAGAATTAACTCAGATTATCAATCGTACCAGTCAAGTATATCATATTGAAATGAATGATGAGGCAAAAGTAGAACTTGCCAGAAGGAGTCGAGGAACTCCTCGAATTGCCAATAGATTATTTAGAAGAGTACGTGACTTTGCTCAGTTTTATGGTGATGATATCATTACTAAAGAAAGAACTGTAGAAGCTTTAGAAAGATTAAAAGTAGATGATTTGGGATTAGATGATGTTGATCATAAATATTTATTAGGTATCATTCATCGCTTCAAAGGTGGTCCGGTTGGGTTAGAAGCGATTGCTGCCTCTATTGGTGAAGAACCACAAACGTTAGAGGATGTCAATGAACCTTATTTATTACAGATTGGCTTGATCAAAAGGACACCGAGAGGGCGTATTGCAACACGTGAGGCTTATCGACATCTTCATATCAAACAAGAGGATTAGCTCTTGTTTTTTTTATGAGTAAAATTGAAAAAATCATCTTTGTGTTCTTGTTCATTATTTCATGTATTTATTCTTATGTTGAACCCAATGAAAAAATAGATAGTATTGAAACAAAGCCTCATATCACTATTTATATTGAAGGGAAGGTGGAAAGAACACTTACATATGATCATCATCCACAAATCAAGGAAATATTCTCTGATTTAAAATTAGAGAATATTTATGGTTTTGCAGAAGATGAATGTTTAACTTCAAAAACACGTTTTTATATACCACAAAGTCATGATTTGATTTCATTGAATCATGCAAATCAGGAACAATTGATGACAATTCATGGCATTGGTGAAAAAACAGCATTAAAGATTATCGAACAGAGAAACATTGAAAATTTTCATACGATTGAAGATGTGATGAAAGTTAAAGGGATAGGAGAAAAAACATATTTGAGGATCCGTGAATATTTATGTCTTTAAAAGGAAAAATCATATATTTTGTCATCCCTTTTTTCTGTTACGTCTTAGCAAAGATGATTCATCCTATTTTTTTTGTTTTGATCGGTATTTATTTTTTGTATTGTTTGAAATGTTTATTGATAAAAGAAACTGTATGGATTGCTTTGTTTTTTATCATATCATTATTAATCTTTAGAATTCCAGAAATAACGCCTATTCAAAGTATTGAAGGTAAAGTTGTTGGGGCAGGAAATGATTATATCATTGTTCAAGATGGTTATGAAAAATCAAAGGTTTATGGGGAATTTAATAATGTTCATATTGGTGATCATATAGCACTTACTGGTAATGAAATGGAACTCTCTTTACCTGCTAATGATCATGTATTTCATTATCAACATTATCTCTATAGCTTGAATATTTTTCACACATTAAAGTTAACACAGATAACAGACCATCAAAAGAATCATGGTCTTTTTTTTATCCTACAAAAAAGAGTGCAACAAAATAAAGAAATTTCTGGTTTGGTTTCTCTTTTTGTGTTAGGGACAAAAGATGAATCGATGAAAGAATTTTATGATAAGTTGACAGAGTTATCCATGGTTCATCTTTTTGCACTATCAGGGATGCATTTAAATATTTTGAATCAATGGCTTCATCAGTTATTAAAGTTCTTTTTTACTAAGAAATATCAAAATATCATTTCAATGATCATTATCGGTTTTTATTTATCAATTATCCCTTATAATATTTCTTTTTTAAGAGCTTATCTGATGATGTTGTTACCTATGTTTTTCCATCGCTATTTTCACCAATTAGATATCTTTTTATTGTTGTCAATGTTTATGCTTATTTATAATCCTTATCTGATATACAATTTATCAT